>JABGWC010000321.1 GCA_018645765.1 Gammaproteobacteria bacterium
GACGTTGTATCCGAATTGTCCCTTAATTCTGATGGGGCACAGTATGGGGGCCATGGTGGTTCAGCAGTGCCTGCTTGCGCCGCCGCTTGGGTTGTCTGCGGTGGTGCTTTCGGGGTCGGCAGGTCGGATGCCTGCGCTGCTCTATTGGATTTTTTTGAAGGTTCTGGCTTTTGAGCACTGGCGAACCAAGGGTGGGGACAGCCCCCTGCTGGCTTACTTATTATTCGGGTCTTTTAACCGTGCTTTTTCAAAGCAAGGCCAGCGGACAGGCTTTGAATGGCTCAGTCGCGATGATCAGTCGGTCGCGCGCTACGACTCAGATCCGTTTTGCGGGCGGGTGCCCAATTCAAGGAGCTTGCTCAGTTTGTTTTCTCGTGAAGCGGCGCTTTGGCAGCAGCCGTTGTCCCGCAACCTTAAGTCAGGATTGGCAGTGTATCTGCTGTCTGGAGCGGCCGACCCGGTCCACGCCAAACAAGCAAATCTAACGCGCCTGATTGATTGGTTGCAGGGTTTAGGCGCTCGGGTCGATGCTGATATCTACCCCGAGGCGCGCCATGAGGTCCTCAATGAAACCAATCGGGACGAGGTGATCTCTAAACTGATCGACTGGTTGCTGGTTCACAACGAAACCCGCTCTGACAACCCGCCCTGACGACGCAACATACCGACCTAATTTTGGCTTTAAACGACGCTGGCGTCATCAGGTTCTCTCGGGGCCTACCCTGGCTCAAGGTCTTTTCTGGGTCCAGCGCAGTCTCTGGATTGCCCGCCAAAGGGCCGCGTTAACGTCGCAGTTTACCAGTCACCAATGTTCTCCATCGTGTCCCAAGGCGCTTGGGGGGCCAGCGCTTCGCCTGCTTGCAGGAGTTCGATCGAGATATTGTCAGGAGAGCGGACAAATGCCATGCGGCCATCTCGGGGCGGTCGATTAATGACGACGCCATGGTCTTGCAGGCGCTGACAGGCATCGTAAATATGGTCGACGGCATAGGCTAAATGGCCAAAGTTCCGGTGGCCTGTGCCTAGGTCATCACCGTCCCAGTTATACGTTAGCTCGATCTGCGCCTCCAAATCACCGGGAGCGGCAAGAAAAATCAAACTAAACCGGCCTGCTTCGATGTCATGGCGTCGCACGAGTTCCAGCCCGAGCGCATCACAATAAAACGCCAGGGACGCATCAACGTCGTTTACTCGCACCATCGTGTGTAAATATTTCATTGTTCTCTCCTTTCGGCGCGCGGCCGTTGTTTGAATCATTTGAGCTGTCCCACTCAATTGGGTCATTTACTCTGAAGGGTTTGGGTCGCATCACGATCGTGGGTCAAAACCGCCTACGAAAATTGGCGATGAGTACAAGCTGGTGCCATCTCGCAGCAGGACCTGGCAGGTGTAATAGTCGCCCGGCCTGCCCCCCATGCGGTCTAAATGAGTGATCTGATGCGTTGGGGGCGTCGTCCCAGTCGGTGAGTTCGGTTCTGCATCCACATACCAGAGACTGATTTGATCAAGATAGCCATCGACGCTGAGCGTCCTGCGAATGCCTTGCCCGCGCAAGGCCTCAAAGTCGAATTGTTCGTTAAAACTCGGCGTTGCAGCAGGCGGTCTGCTTGCGTCAAAGTAGGTTAGATCTTCATAGCCCTCAGCCAGTTCCAGGGTCACGACGGGACTGAGGCGGGTCTCGCCTGGGTCATCCAGCGTCTGCCCTTTAAGGTCGATTGCGGGGTCGCGGCGCGGGGTTTGGGGTGTTGGCGTCGCTTGTTTCTGGGTTAGGTCGAGCTGCATCAACGCCCCGGTGCCGTGTGTCCAGGTTAGGAAATCTAGTTGCTGTTGATCAGGACTCTGTGCAAGCTGATGACCGGAAAGGGCCGCTATATGATCAGCCCGGCTGTCCGTGATGGTCAGGTCCTGGAGTCTTAATTGACCCAGCCACTCCCGCCCATTCCTTGGGGTCGTAACCCCTGGGGCAAAGGGTTTTGAGTCCGACTCAAGATACAGAAACAGCTGGCCTTGTTCCCGGCGCTCAAGCCCTTCAATCGCCAGCGCGCTTTCGCTGGCCGACTTAAAAGGCAACTGCTCTAACAATTCGCCATTACGAAAGATACGGGCCCATAGGGGACGCTCACGGCTGGTGACTGTGATTTCGGTCGTGCGCTGCGCTTGATGCGGCGCGCGACCAAATTGGGTGCCGTTAACCGAAAACGACAGGCCTGCTTGCGTGCCAGAGGTCACAAAAGTTTGGCCTTGGGCTAAAGCCTCGAGCCAGTTTTGGCCGGACCTGATAACGATGGCGGTTCGCGGACCCTGCCGGTGCGCTCTAGGTTGATAACTGGTCCTTCGACTGGTGATGCCAAAGGTTTGACCCAAGGTTGCAAAGTAATGACTCAGCCACCGATGGCTACTCGGTCCAGAGACCTGCTCGACAAGGTCAACCCGCCTGCCGCGTCGATCCGTTGTGAGTTCGGGTTGCGCAATACGAAGCGTCGTGTCGCCGACGACTAACGTCATGGATTGGCCGCCCGCCTCGATGGGCTGGACTAGGGCAGACAAGCCATTCTCGGTCAGTTTGGGCGCGTTGGTCCGCGTTTGTCTCCCCAAGTAAGCCGTCTCTGCGCCCTCCGTTGTGGCACTAAGGGGATCGCTAGCCGAGATGGTTTTGATGGCAGTATTGGCTTCCTTTAACGGACCAATATTCATTCGCTCTGGGCTGGCGTCTAGGACCGATTGATGATCTGCCGCTCCAATGTCTGCGCTCACCTGAAGCAGCGTGACGGCGGCAGCCGGCGCTGGAAGACCTGCAGAGTTTGATGGCGCGCCCGCGGCGCGCGTGGCGGGCTCTAGCGAAGCGTTATCAAGGGGTAACGCTTGGGTCATCGCCTTGGTCCTATTCTGCGGCGCGAATGTGCTTGAAGGCGCCGCTAACTGCGAATCAATAGGCGTTAGAGCGGCGTTGAATGGTTTCGGCATTGGCGCAGGTTTTGCCAGAGCGGTTTGATCCCCAGAAAGGCTAGCCCTCGCTGGGTTGCCTGATCCGGTTAAATTCGGCATCAATAGTTGGCTTGATACTTGGGCAGTCTGCAGTCCTTGCACGGAGGTACTTTGCGGTTCTAGGGCGGTGTCTAGAAGGCTTGAAGCCGGGTTTTGAGTGTCCTGCGCTGAGATTGGCAAGGTCGCTATGAGCGCCCCGAGACTGTCTTCAGAGAAGTCTGTCCAAATCAGTTGCGGCGGCGACTCGGGAAGTGCCCAGATCGTTGCCGCCTTACTCTGCAAACCGCCAGCCGGTGACCTTGCCGAAAACTGATGTCGTCCCAGCGTTTTAAGCGTCAAACCAGTTGCGATATAATAGCTATTTTTCGACTTAACTTCTTTCAGTAACCTATTGTTTAATAACAAATCGAAAGACTCTATCGTGGTCCCTGCTGCATTGCCGAGTGCATCGATGGGCTGGATCTTCAGATCGAAGGGTTCGTTGATCTGAACCTGTTGGTCAAGGCTGATCTGCAGGGCAATGGCGGGTCCGGGCACGAAGGATCGTGCTTCGCCTGGCAAGACTTGCCAAGACGGCGCGTTGGGCAATTGCATTGCAACCGGCAAAGTGAGGGGGACTTCGAGCGCTTTAGCGCCCTGCAGACGGTTGTAACGGATTTCCAGCGTTTGGCCCGCCTCGAAGGATCCGCTTGTCAGATCGAAGATAAGACTGCGCTGCAATCCGCGAGCCGCTTCTGGCACGACAGCCTTCCAGTCCCCGGTTTCCGGATACATCAGTGCAACATGATTGGGGCCATCGGGGTCCGTGGTCTGGTACCAACTGCTGAGAGCATTAAAGGCCAATATTTTAAGCCGCGTACCTGGCCCGATCGGTTGCTCTAGTACCAGTATTTGGCTGACAGAGACCGGCTGAGTGACATCCAGATCTTGGGACCGTGCAAAAAGCGCTCTAGCCGGAGCGCTGATTGTCTCACTGGCATTATTGACAAGGCGTTGGGGCACCGGTTCAACAGCGTCGCCAGACGCAGATTGCGTGGTTATACTTTCGATGTCCGATGGGTTTGTCGATGTCGTCGATTCACCTGCATCGGCGTCTCTGGAATTCGTTGCGGCGTTTGGGCGCGGGTTCCACTGTCTGGGCTGCTCAGCGGTTTTTAGCGCCGAAGTGCCTGCTGAGGTCTGTGCGCTAAACGCAGGCTCTGCTCGAGGCAATTGACCCGGCTCAAGCGCAGCGGCGCTTGCGGCACAACTCGCAAGAACCATGGCGAAGACCAGTAGTGTAAGGCACCCTGTGATATGAAATTGATTGAACATTCAGGCTCAGACTTTTAGGACGAAAACGTGATTGTCGGCCTTCAGTATAGCATCAGTCACCAATCACCATGGCCCAAAAA
>JABGWC010000244.1 GCA_018645765.1 Gammaproteobacteria bacterium
CCGAGATGCACCCCATCAAAATTACCAATCGTGATGACACAGCCTTGATCCTGCGCCCGGATATTATGTCGTCCTCTGATGACTCGCATTAAAGACCATCTCTAAATTCAGTTATTCTCAAGCCCAATGTGCGCAACATTAAAAAGTATATCCCCATACCGCCGACGCAGAGTCCAGCCATCCAACCTACTTGGGTTATGACCGAAAACGCGAGCCAATCGTCCAGAGGCGGCGTCAACCAAAAAAGGGCCAGCCCCATGAGGCTCAGCGCCAGACTAATTCTAACGAGAAAACGCGCCCAGTGCTCGGCCGCTTGGTATATCCCGCGCTGGATTAACCCCCGCCAGAGCAAAAAAGCGTTCAAAAAAGCCGACATCGACGTGGCAAGCGCGAGCCCCACGTGGCCCAAATGCAGAATCAACACCAAGTTGAAGATCATATTTGCCGAAAGCGCGATGAGCCCGATTCGCACCGGCGTTTTCATATCTTGCCGCGCGAAATAGCCAGGGGCGAGCACCTTCACCATCATATGCCCCACAAGCCCCGCGCCGTAGGCCTTTAGGCTCAGCCCAGCCATAGCCACATCAAAATCGGTCATCTGCCCGTGATGGAAAATGGTTGCGATCATTTGATCTGCGAGCAAAACAAGGGCAACCGTTGCCGGTAACCCAAACAACAGCACCATTCGAATGCCCCAATCTAGCTTTGCCGAAAACTGACCCGGCTCTGAGGCTGAAAAGTCTCTCGACAGGGCCGGCAGGATCACCGTTGCGATCGCAATGCCGAACAACGCCAAGGGCAGCTCCAGCAGCCGATCACTGTAATAGAGCCACGAGATACTCCCCATCTGCAGGAAAGTTGCCAACATCGTGTCGAGCAACAAGTTGATTTGACCAACCGAAACCCCGAGCAGTGCTGGCAGCATCAATACGCCCACCCGCTTTACGCCAGGATGCTTAAAGTTAATTCTGGGCCGAGGCACCAACCCAAGTCGCGCCAATGCAGGCCATTGAAAGAGCAGTTGCAGCCAGCCTGCGATGAACACCCCCCACGCCAGGGCAAATACCGGCAAGTCGAAGTACGGACTCAGCCAAACCGCACTCATAATCAGGGACAAATTGAGTAATACCGGCGTAAAGGCTGGCACCGCGAATCGGCCGAAGGTATTCAAAATCGAGCCTGCAAACGCGGTAAGAGAGATTAATGCCAAATAGGGAAACGTTATGCTCAGTAAGGACCCCGCAAGCGCCAGCTGCATCGAATTGCCGTTCAGCACATAACCAAAGGCGAAAACAGTGATGACGCCGCCTGAGAACACAACGCCCAAGGCAACAAATATGAGTAACAAAAAGCTCAAGGCACCGGCCAAATGATCAATCAGGTCTTTCAAGTCGCGCGCACTCTCACGCTGCTTGTACTCAGAGAGCACGGGCACAAAGGCTTGAGAAAACGCCCCTTCCGCAAAAAGTCTCCGGAAAAAGTTGGGGATCTTAAACGCCAGAAAAAAAGCATCGGCTCCAGCGCTCGAACCAAAGAAGAACGCGATCACGACGTCTCGCACGAGACCGAGGATACGCGACAGAAAGGTCATCGCCGACACAATAACGCCAGATCGCAGGAGACCCAAACGGCCGGAATCGGGCTCAGTCATCGAGCACCCCCCAGCAAGTCTTGGGATTCAACAGCATGCTCTATCCTTCAACATCCAGCTTCCATATGATCCTCAATCGGTGTTTGACAAAAAGAGTGGGACTCGGCATAGTACGCCGCTCATTTTACGTCCATTTTCAGGAACTCTAACCTTGGCCAATTCAGCACAATCAAAAAAACGCGCAAAGCAATCCGAGAAACGTCGTCGCCACAATGCCAGTCAAAGATCGGCGATGCGAACTGCTATTAAAAAGACCATCTCTGCCATTTCAGGCGGCGATGCAGCGGTTGCCAGCACGGCGTACGCCGCAGCAGTCCCTGCGCTTGATCGTGCAGTGTCTCAAGGCATTATCCATAAAAACAAAGCCGCAAGACATAAATCCAGATTGAACACCAAAGTTAAGGCGCTTCAGGCCTAGACCATCAATAGATCATCTCGGTGGATGACCTCTTCATCCACCAGGTATCCCAACTCCACTTCGATGGCCTGCGTTGTTTTGCCCTGGATCCGCGTTAGCTCTTCACTCGAATAGTTGGTCAACCCTCGACAAACCTCAAGTCCGTCTGAATCGCAGCAAGACAACATGCTGCCTTGAACAAACTCACCCGAAATTGCGGTAATTCCAACGGCTAAAAGGCTTCTGCCGTGTTCCAGTAAAACCCTGACCGCGCCCGCATCGAGCGTCACCACACCCGAGATTGGCAGCGTCGCCAACCAATGCTTTCGGGCACCAAGGGTCGGCCGGTCGGCTTTAATTCGCGTTCCAACCGCCAGGCCTTGCATAATTCTACCCAGGTTACCCGCGTCGTTGCCGCTACAGATAATCGTCTCGCAACCGCTGCGCGCAGCGATGCGAGCGGCTTGCACCTTTCTCAGCATCCCACCGCGACCCCATTTTCCGCCTGAACCCGCCATCTGATCGATTGCGACATTACTCGCTTCGATTTCAGGAATGAACGTCGCTGACGAATGCGTTCGGGGATCTCGATCAAACAGGCCCAGCTGGTCGGTTAAAATAACCAGGCGTTTTGCGTCAATCAGGTTTGCGACCATCGCGGCAAGCGTATCATTATCACCGAACCGAATCTCATCCGTCACCACTGTGTCATTCTCATTAACAATGGGCACAACCCCCAGTGCCAGAAGATTCACAAGCGTATTGCGCGCATTCAAATATCGATCGCGAGCCCGCAGGTCGGAATGGGTTAGTAGGATCTGTGCGGTTTTCATTTGATGAACATCGAAACAGGTTTGATACTGCTGGATCAGGCCCATTTGGCCAACGGCCGCCGCAGCCTGAAGCATCGAAATAGAATTTGGCCGCTCGGTCAACCCAAGCCGAACCATCCCTTCCGCAACCGCACCCGATGAGACTAAGACCACGCGAATGCCATGTTGCCGCAAATCAGCAATATCACGCGCCCAACACGCAAACAGGCGCAGATTCAGTCCCGCGCCTTCAGCGGTCACCAGCGAACTGCCAACCTTTATAACCCACACCTTGTTTTGGTCTACTTGTTCGCTCATGGCTCGTAATGCACCACCACATCGCTGCTGTCATCAAAGTCGTCGAGCTCGAGATCTTCCTCATCATCCAGACCTTGTCGGCGCCTAAGCCGAGCATCTCGAAGCATTTTCGAATAGTTATGGGCATCCTGTCCGGCCGCCTTATCAAGACTTTCCTCGGCCTGCTGACGCACTGCATCAAGACTCGCAAAGTGATCACCCAAACCATGCAAAAGCGGCTGAAGTCCAGTTTGCGTCACCGCTGAAATCGCATAACACTTCTCAACCAAACTGCTCTCAGACAAAAGCCTTGCTTGCAATTCAGCGAGCACATCGTCTGATACCAAGTCGCTTTTAGAGAGCACTAGCCATCGCGGCTTTTGCGCAATCGCTGGGCTGTATTGCGCCACTTCTCGCTCGATGGCTTTAAAGTTTTCAAGCGGATCACTGCCATCTGCCGGCGCAACATCCACTAAATGCAACAGTACGCGGGTTCGGGACAGATGCTTGAGGAATTGAATACCAAGGCCTGCGCCCTCAGAGGCGCCTTCGATGAGACCTGGCACATCCGCAATCACAAAACTCCGGTTATAGTCGATTCGAACAACACCCAGGTTCGGCACCAAGGTTGTAAAAGGATAATCGGCGATTTTTGGCTTTGCCTCGGACACGACACTAATTAAAGTAGACTTGCCCGCGTTGGGCAGCCCTAGCAATCCGACATCTGCAATGAGCCGCAACTCAAGCCGAAGATTAAAGCTTTCTCCGGGCGTTCCATTCGAGGTTTTGCGCGGTGCACGATTGGTACTAGATTTATAGCGGACATTCCCGAGACCATGAAAGCCGCCTCGAGCAATGAGTAAATCTTCATCCGCTTTGGTTACCTCCGCGATGAGCGCATCGGTCTCTTCATCATAAACACTGGTTCCCAGCGGCACTCTGACGATTAAATCTTCACCCTTTGAACCGGTTCGATCCTTACCCTTGCCCGACTCACCCGTGCCAGCCCGATATTGCGGTTGAAACCTAAAATCAACCAAGGTGTTGAGCGCTTCATCGCCTCTAAAATAAACACTACCCCCATCACCACCATCACCGCCGTCTGGCCCGCCCAACTCGATGTATTTTTCACGGCGAAAGCTAAGGCAACCATTACCCCCTTTACCGGCGTCCACCCTGATAGATGCTTCGTCTACGAATCTCATAATGGCTTCACCCTACCGCGAATTACCGATAAAAAAAAACCCTGCCAATGACAGGGTTTTTTGAACCTTGGCCGACAATCAGGCCTCTGCCACCACCGTTACAAACTTACGTTGCTTAGGGCCTTTGGTCACGAATTGAATGACACCAGCTGCTTTAGCGAACAATGTGTGGTCTTTTCCACAGCCCACGTTAGGGCCTGCATGAAAACGCGTTCCGCGCTGTCGAACAATGATATTGCCGGGCTGTACTACCTGACCACCGTAGAGCTTGACGCCGAGTCGTTTTGATTCCGAATCACGTCCGTTTCTGGTACTTCCGCCTGCTTTCTTATGTGCCATTGCTGTTAGCCTCCAACAATTTCTTTAATTTTCACTTCGGTATACCACTGACGGTGCCCTGCCTGCCGACGGTAGTGCTTACGACGCTTCATTTTAATGATCGTGATTTTCGAATGCCGGCCATGGGTCACGACTTCTGCCGAGACTTTGCCGCCTTCGACATAGGGCGCCCCTATCTTAATATCGGCCCCATCACCGACCATCATGACCTTATCAAAGTCAATTGTTTCGCCCGCTTCAGCCTTCACTTTTTCGAGTCGAAGGACTTCTCCTGGCTCTACCCGGTGTTGTTTGCCACCACTTTCTATTACAGCGTACATATCTTTACCCTAACGATTGATCCCAGCGACTGCTGAGACTGTATTTTAATGCCGCGAGGTCTTAACACGCTCGAGACTTTCTAACTTACTGAAAAACTTTCCGTTTACCCTCGCCTCATAGGCCTCATTGACCCCTACCAAGCACACTGTCCCGTTGCGATCTAATCTGGTCTATCCTAAGCCTGCATTGTTCGTCTTCTTCGAAGGCGCTTCTAGCGCCACTGGCTTTTTGCCATAGCACAAGGCACAACGTTTAAAAGACAATCCATTCGACTACAACGTTCAACCCTATCGCTTTTATAGCCGCGATCATTGCGTCCAAATCATGGGTGACGACGACTCGCGCAGACCCCGAATTCAGGACGCGCAATCTTAAGCGAACTCAAACTCGATAGCAATACGAGATTTCCGGGTTTGGCCTTGACAGGCAGGAACCTCTGACCATAGCATTTGGCCCTCTTAAACCCTGCTAAAAGCCCGCCCAGCATGCTCCAACCGATATTCGAAGCCGTTCGTGAAGATTTTGAGGCGGTTGATGCCCTCATTATAGAAAGCTTGAACTCCGATATCCCTTTGGTTGAAGAAATCTCGGCGTACATTATTAAAGCAGGGGGCAAGCGCCTCAGACCACTACTCGTTTTATTAGCGGCCCGCGCCAGTGGCTATCAGGGCTCGGAACACATCAAGCTCGCTGTCATTATCGAATTTCTACATACGGCGATGTTGCTCCATGACGATGTTGTCGATAATTCAACGCTCAGGCGCGGCAGAGCAACGGCAAATGCCACGTGGGGCAATGCTGCCAGCGTGCTGGTTGGTGACTTCCTGCACTCCCGGGCCTTCGAAATGATGGTTGAGATCGGCAACCTTGACGTTATGACTCTGCTGTCCAAAGCCACAAATGGCATTGCTGAAGGTGAGGTACAGCAACTCATGTATCTCCGCGATCCAGAGATTACGGAAGCGATTTATCAGGAGGTGATCTACCGAAAAACGGCCTTGTTATTTGAAGTCGCTGCACATTCCGGCTCAGTCCTTGCCGATGCCCCCGCGACCACGGCGCGCGCGCTCAATCACTTCGGGAAACATCTTGGTATCGCATTTCAACTGATGGACGATCTCCTCGACTACGACGGCACAACCTGTGAACTTGGCAAAAATATTGGCGACGACCTGGCAGAAGGCAAGATGACACTGCCACTCATCGTGGCGCTCAGGCAAGGCTCAGAACAAGATGCCGCGTTGATCCGATCCGCGGTCAACAACCCAGGCACAACCGACGCGATGCCCGCTATCCTCAAGGCTGTCGACACCGCTGGCGGGTTACAATACACCCTTGACCAAGCCCTTGCTCAAAGAAGCCAAGCCCTGAGCGCGCTCTCAGCCCTATCTGACAGCCCGTTTAAGCACGCATTGACACAATTGATCGAATTTTCGGTAAACCGACAAACTTAAACACTCTGTCCCGGGTTGTATTATAATTTTGCCGCGTCGGGGTGTAGCTCAGCCTGGTAGAGCACTGTCTTCGGGAGGCAGGGGTCGTGAGTTCAAATCTCGCCATCCCGACCAAAACACCCATCCTGCATTCTTGGCGGCCTCGCCTTCACCGTGTAGACTTCACCCTCGTAATATTCAAATTCTCCGGAGAGTCTCTATGTCCAGCACCACTGATCAAGCGCTTAGCCCAGCAGCAGAAATTGCTGAGCTCATTCGACGCTCTCGAGCAGCACAAAACGCTATAGAACATTACACCCAAGAACAGGTGGATGACCTGATCCGAGCCATGGTCTGGTCCGTTGCCCGTCCTGGGGTCGCCGAAGACATCGCACAATTCACCGTCGATGAAACCCAACTGGGCAATTACGCTGGCAAATTCCTTAAGATTCAGCGAAAAACTCGGGCGACACTGATGGACATTATTCACGACCAGTCGGTCGGCATCCTTGAAGAAGACCTTGAGCGAAATCTCATCAAAATTGCAAAACCGATGGGCGTTATTGGTGCACTTTCGCCATCGACCAACCCGGAGGCTACCCCGGTCATTAAAGCCATTCATGCGGTTAAGGGCAGGAACGCGATTATCGTGGCCCCGCACCCAAGAGCCAAACTGACCAATAAGAAAATCTGCGATCTCATGCGCGCTGCCCTCGAAAAGCTGGGTGCGCCCGCGGATCTTGTTATTGGCATCGAGACCCCCAGCTTAGAACTTACGAATGAGCTGATGCGACAATGCGATCGAGTTCTTGCCACCGGCGGCGGCGCAATGGTGACCGCGGCTTATTCAAGCGGGACGCCAGCACTGGGCGTTGGCGTCGGCAATGCCGTCATCACGGTTGATGACACAGCCGACTTAGACGATGCGGCGACGAAAATTCATCTGTCAAAGACGCTGGACCTCGCGGCCTCCTGCTCTTCTGATAATTCTGTCATCCTGGTTGATACGATCTACGATGACATGATTGCCAAACTGCAAGCTAAGGGCGGCTACCTCTGCACTGCTGAAGAGAAACAAAAGCTTCAAAAGACTCTTTGGGATGACGAAGGCCATTTTAATACCACGATTGTTGCTCAAACCGCCGGTAAAATTGCAGAAATGGCCGGTCTAACAGTACCGGAGGGCACAGAATTTTATATTGTTATTGAGTCAGGCTGGGGCGCTGAATTTCCGTTTTCAGGCGAAAAGCTTTCGGTCATTATGGCCTTGTATCGCGCCTCAGACCTTGATCACGCCATCGAACTGACCAACAACATTCAAAGCTACCAAGGCCAAGGACACTCCTGCGGTATTTATTCCAGCAGCGATGACAATATTATGAAACTCGCTAACGCCACTCGAACCTCCCGCGTGATGGTCAACCAACCTCAAGCAGCGTCGAACAGTGGCAATCTCTGGAACGGCATGCGCCAAACCTTTTCATTGGGTTGCGGCTCTTGGGGCGGCAACGGAACAAACAACAACATATCTTGGCGAGATCTGATCAACGAGACCTGGATTTCCAAACCGCTGATCAAATCAAAAGAGCTGCCCTCTGATACAGAATTGTTTGGCGATATCATCGAAAAGCTCGGCTGAACGCACAAAGACCCCGCATGAATAGCCTCGCTCGAGGCTATTCATGCGGGCATCAACGCTGCGCGAAGTAAACCGGTCGTTCGCGGCGTTTTCCGATCACCCAGCCATCTTCCCAGCGTCTTTAAGCAGCCGCCTCAGCGAAATAACGGATTAATACCCAAGACTCAAGCTAATTTGAGCAAGATCGTCATCTTTTAGGAGTCTAAGCCCTGCCTCCTGGACCCGAAACTGCGCCAATAACCGGGAGAATGATCGGCCTTCGGCCTTTAATCGTCGCCGTAAGGTCGATTTTTCAGTGTGGAGCGCCATTGCAACGGATACCATGTCCAGCGCTGTGCCCGCCGCGCAATGATCGATCAATACTTTAATGACCCGATACGCTGTGGATTGCTGCTTAAGTCGCAGCGCCATGAGCGGCTCTATAATCGATCGAGTAATTACTTCCCAGCTTTCACTGGCAGCTGGATTTTTCAACTCTAAAATTGCGCGATCAAACACCACTTCCGACGCACCAATTAATTCACGACAAGATGACGGCTCGCAAGCAGCCAATTGCTTGACCGTTTGAGGGCGCCCCGATAGCACCACAGAACGCACCAGCTTTTGATTGTCAACCAGCGTTGGAAACCCCAATGCCAACTGCTGCACAAGCATCAAATGCTGCCATTCTGCTAAGGGCACAATCGGGTAGATGGTGACACTGACCGTTTCTAAGTTTTTTTGTAGCGAAAAAATGAACGCACTTGAGTCAAGCAAGCTCAACCGTGCACCCGAGGTCAGTATCTCATCAAAGGTCGGCGCAGCCGCGCACAGCGTCCAGACGGTCGGGGCATACTGAAACGAGTCTTTACCCCAGAAACGTCCCCATTGTCCTGGCACAAGCTGGCATTGAATCGACTGGTGCAGCGCATTGAAATCGTGTTGACTGATCCTTTCAGGCAACCCATCGATCGATGACGAACGTGACACTCGGTCAAACCACGCCACTGGGTGACCTAACCTTTTCGATAAAGCGCCTAACGCAATGACGGAAGGACCAAAATACCAATTGTTATTAGATCCA
Organism: Gammaproteobacteria bacterium; assembly: GCA_018645765.1. Lineage (GTDB taxonomy): Bacteria > Pseudomonadota > Gammaproteobacteria > Pseudomonadales > Azotimanducaceae > UBA9926. Next base: position 9,158 of record JABGWC010000244.1, read on the forward strand.
TCACTGTCCGACATATTGCAACCAAATCCCGTATTCACAGCCATGATTTGACCAAAAGCTTTATTGTCCAAGCAACGCTTTAGACCCCTGATCCCAGCCATCTTATTGAATCAAGCGACAGTAACCTAGTCGTTAACTATTATGAGTTCAAAAAGGGCAACCTGCGCCTCTTTTTGTCAAATTGGTTCAAATTCTATCAAAATAATAATATCATGATTTTTTGTTACATGGAAAAAGATCTTGATGATCAAAGTAACATTTTTATCGGTCTTTCAGCGCTCTTGATACCCTGCGCACTTGAAGGCGGCCCGATTAAGACGATCAAAACATTTGGCAACCAACCCCCAATGAGAGAGCGTTCAGCCGATAACAAAACGGGGCTATTATTGCCAAACTTCCGGCGCGGTGAAGACTTTAAACTGACACTGCTTACAACCAGAAATAGAATCTCTTTTACTAAATCGGCCGTCTATACTACTTGCGACGCCCTAAACGTTTCTCTGGGCACGCAACCCCCGTGCGCAGCCTGTTCAAAGGCGAGC
>JABGWC010000076.1 GCA_018645765.1 Gammaproteobacteria bacterium
CTTGAATTGCACCATCGTAAGCCGCCTCGCCTGCTTTTGGGCCTGACTGGCCATAGCCGGTAATTGAGCAGTAAATTAGATCCGGTTTTAAGACTTTCAGGGTTTCATAATCTAAACCCAGTTTGGTCATGGTTCCGGCTTTAAAGTTTTCAACCACAACATCCGTCGTTTCAATGAGCCGTTTGATCAAGTTAACGGCTTCAGGCGATTTTAAATTGAGCGTCAAACTACGTTTATTGGCATTCATGGTCAGAAATGAGGGTGATTGGTTTTGATCGGTACCCGCATTCATCAGGCCACGGGTCTGATCGCCTGTGCCGGGTTGCTCTATTTTGATGACGTCTGCTCCAAGTAATGCCAATTGCATCACGGCAAAGGGGCCCGCAAAAACCTGGGTGAAATCTAAAATCTGAATACCGCTGAAAGCTTGGGTCATGGGGTTTGCTGCCAATACGTGTCTTTTAAGAGTCTTTTATAGAGCTTACCAGTTGGGTGCCGCGGCAGGGCTTCAAGAAAGTCGACGCTCTTCGGGCATTTTAAATGGGCGATTTGTGATCGGGCGTAGGCAATGAGCTCCGCCGCAAGCTCCGGGCCTGCATCATCCACGTTCATGGGTTGGACGACAGCTTTGACTTCCTCGCCAAACTCGTCATTTGGCACCCCAAAAACGGCGACATCAGCCACTAGCGGGTGCGTGATCAGGACATTTTCAGCTTCTTGCGGGTAGATGTTAACGCCGCCGGAAATGATCATAAAAGACTTTCGATCGGTGAGGTACAAGTAGCCTTCGTCATCAAGATAACCAATGTCACCCAAGGTCGACCAACCGTTGGTATGATGGGAGTTCGCTGTTTTTTCAGGATCGTTGAGATACTCGAACTGGCCGCCGCCTTCAAAATACACGCCACCTTGCGCGCCCCTCGGCAGTTCTTGACCGAAATCATCGACGATATGGATTTGGCAATCATTCGCCGCTTGGCCCACCGAACCCGGGTGCTTGAGCCATTCTTCAGCGCTGATAAACGTCGAGCCATTGCCTTCTGTGCCTGCATAGTACTCGCAGATAATGGGTCCCCACCAATCGATCATTTGATGCTTGATACTGACAGGGCAGGGTGCGGCGGCATGAATCGCACAGCGCAGACTCGCAAAGGTGTATCGGCTTCGTGTGTCGCTCGGTAATTTGAGCATGCGGACGAACATCGTGGGCACGAACTGGGCATGGGTGACGTTATGATCTTGGAGCAGTTGTAGGGCGGTTTCAGGATCAAACTGCGGCATAACAATCACACAACCGCCATAGCGCAGAACGTTCATAGTAAAGCCTAAGGGGGCCGCATGGTAAAGCGGGGCCGGTGATAGATACACGGTCTCATCGCTAAAGTCATACCGACTTTGCGCGGCCCGAAAGAGGCTGGTCTCAGCGCCAAAGGGTTCTTGAAAGAGGGGCTTCTTAACCCCTTTGGGGCGCCCAGTGGTACCGCTGCTGTAGAGTAAACTTTGCCCGTAGGACTCGTCGCTGATGGGGGTTTTAGGTTGAGCCGCCAGCGCAGCCAGCAGGCTCGGTGCATTGAGGTGTTCGCTATCGAGCATGAAACAGGCGGGCTGCTCAACCAGATCGGGATAAAAGCGCTCAAAAGTGTCTGTCAACAGCGTTGAGGTAATCAGTACCCGCGCGCGACAATCGTTAACGATATACAGCACTTCGGCGGCCGCTAATCGATAGCTTATGGCGGTAAAATACAAGCCCGCTCGGAGCGCGCCCCAGCAGATGGGCAGAAAGTAGGGATGGTTTTCAAGACACAAGGCAATGGTGTCGCCGCGTTTGAGGCCTTGGCTGCGCATTAAGTGCGCGAACTGATTCGAGATGTCTTCAAGTTCTCCGAAGGTGATGGTTTGCCCGGAACCCGCCATCACGATGGCTGGTTTTCTTGATGGAAAGTGGCTGGGGATCATAAGGCATGGCTCCGGTGATGAGGGCAAGAATCGGGTGGTGGCCTTTGAGACGCCGCAAGTCTGCAGGCCGATGTCTCACCGTGTCCTGGCCAGGCGGCTTCTGAGTTGGGCGTCTGCCGGATATTGGTGGTCCATTGACGCCCGGCCGAGCAGAAACGACTAGGATCGTGCGTGATCAACGCCACGCTTGAAAAGGTAACGCGAGAGGCATTGAGGTTGCAAGCAGGCTGGACGGTGTTTTGTGCGCTATTCTGGGGCAAATGACTCAAAATGGTTCACCGTTGGGCAGCCGGGTTGCATAAAAACACACGATTCAGTCGTATTTGCACCAATAAAGCTCGCGAGTGCTTTGATTTAAAAGTTGGCCTACCAATTGCTTTGTCTAGTGTGGAACCGTGAGGCGCTCATGCCGATCTGATTCGTTCACCTCAAAGAGGGTGAGATAAAACAGTTAATCAATAAAATGGAGAGAATTGATGAAAAATTTTGCACGGAACGTCTTGAGTAGTCTGATCGCAGTAAGTGCTTTTGCGGGTACGCAAGCCGCTGCGGCGGAGGTTTCTTATAATATTGGTTTTGCGAGTGAGTATTACTACCGGGGAATCCTTCAGAAGGAGTCGAGCGGTAGCGCGGGCGTTGATTTGGAAGGTAATGGTTTCTACGCAGGTGCTTGGACTGCTGATGTCGGTGACGGCTTGGAAGTGGATCTGTATGGGGGCTATGGTTTTGAGACTGAGGCGGGATTAACCGGCAGCATCGGTTTTACCGGGTACTACTACACCGGTGATTTTGATGACACCTACGAGGAAATCAATCTGGGGTTGGGGTTCGGTATGTTCAGTTTAGGCTACTCCTCCGGCGAGTGGGATGGATTCGGCGCGCCAGCAGACTATGACTTCTTGGAGTTAGGGTTCGAGACCGAGGTTGGCCTCTATGGAACCTACGGCTCTTTCGGGAAGGACTTTGATGGTGATTACATTGAACTGGGATACGGCACGAGCGTTTCGGACATCGATTTAGGCGTCTCGTTTATCTTCTCCGATGATCTGGGGGATCAAGCAGATAGTGAGAGTCAGGCACTGGTCTTTTCCGTGGGCAAATCCTTCTAAAGCGTCATCCCTCAAGTTGTGGTCAAGAAAGGGCGCCTAGGCGCCCTTTCTTGGGTTGGGAATGGCGAGCCTTAAAAAATAGCCGAGCGCCCAGCGATGAAAGGGCGCACTGGTTCAAGACGGTCTGAGTTGATTAGCCAATAGGTTGCGCGCAAACACGACCACAGGTCCTTCAGTCCATGACGGCAAGGCGAGCAACTCGCGACAAACGTCTGAGCCGAGCAACATCAAGGTGCTCGATGAAATTCAGCCCTCATAGTGCTGCCAGCGTGCCCAGCCTCGGTCAGTTCCCAGAGATAGGCGTCAGGTTGCGTAGCCCTTATTGTTTCTTGGTACCGACTTTCATTGCCGAGATTGTCGAGGCTCCTGACCTGGCTGACGAGCGTGCCTGCCTCGAAGTGTGATCGGTAATGCAACACCGTAAAGGGCATGTTGGTGGCGACAAACACACCTTTTATGGTCTTGGACGCGGGGTCAAAGTACCAAAGGCCCTTGGCGCCGAGGGATTTCTCGCCATCGTTGATCACAAAAGATTCACCAAAGACGCTTTGTTGATCCGGTCCCCAGGTGTAGGTTTGATAAGTGCTGCCTAGGACCCATTGGCCGCCGATCAGGGGTTTGAAGCCACTCATCGCCAAACTGGCTGGCGCTGCTTGAATTGGGAGGGTTAGCGAAAAGCCAATGACGAGTAGCTGAGCATAGGCCAGACGCTTGAGTGCTGATGTCGCCCCTTGTCTTTTTACGGTCATAACGCGGGCCCTAACGGGGTGTGATTGGGGGTTGGTTCCGCAGGATGCGAGACCATCTAAGGTAACCGAAAATGATAATGACCAAGTACACCATAAAAAGGAGGGCGGTAAAGTACAAGCCTCGGTCGAGGTAGAGCACAATCGATGCGCTGTCGATAACAAACCAATAACCCCAGTTCTCCAATATTTTCTGAGTCACCATGTAAGTTGCAATCAAA
>JABGWC010000212.1 GCA_018645765.1 Gammaproteobacteria bacterium
GTTGCTGCGCTTGGTCTCGCCCATTGTGGCATGAGGCACCGCACTGTAATTGTGTCCGGGCAGTAACAACGTGTCATCTGGCAAGCTCGCTAGCTGTTGTAAACTCCGAAACATATCCTCGGTGTTGGACCCTGGCAGATCCACCCGCCCGCAACCGTCAATAAAGAGGGTGTCGCCAGAGATCAAAGTGTTTTTAACCCGAAAGCATTGCGACCCTGGGGTATGACCTGGAGTATGCAGAAACTCGATTTCGACATCCCCGATCTTCAGTTTTTGACCTGACGTTACTTTTTTAATATCCGTGTCAGAAATACCCGTGACTTTCTTCACGCCCGCCGCTTCGTGTTCATTGGCATAAATCGGAACACTGTGGTGCTCGAGTAAGCGGCTAACCCCCTCGACCGTATTGTGTCCAAAACTACCGCCACAATGATCGGGGTGGTAGTGCGTCAATAACGCGCCGGTTAATTTATAATCACGCTCCTCAATCATGCCCAGCAATCCAACAATATCCCAAGCAGGATCCACAACGACAACCTCTCTTGTTGTGCGATCCCCAATCAAGTACGCAAAATTCTGCATTGGCCCAATTTGAATTTGTTCTACAATTAATTGTTCAGCGACTTGCATTTTGGTCTCCTTATTCGACGGCCGCGGTGACCGCAATTTCTACCTTTAGGGCCGGCACCACCAGCTTCGACTCGACACAGGCCCGAGTTGGGGACGCCCCGGGGGTAACCCATGCATCCCAAACGGTGTTGAATTCTGAAAAATCGTTGATGTCCGACAACCAGATTTGCGCCGTTAGCAACTTGCCTTTATCGGTGCCCGCGGCGGTCAACAAGGCCTCGATTTCTGACAAGATTTCCTGCGCTTGCTCAGCGACAGACCCGCCCGCAGTAAGCTTTGCAACCTGCCCGGCAGTCGTCAACAGCCCCCCATAGACGACCGCTTGACTCATTCTAGGGTTGGTTTTTAACCGTTTAATTTCCATTGTGTCGTCCTTGTATTACGCCTTCTCTCACGCTGCATGCTATCACGTTGTATGGCTTCTCAAAGCGTGGCCGACGCTAGCATCGATCGGCAAGGCGCAAAGGTCCGGCGATGATGGATTGTTAAACCGAGCGCGCTGAGCGCTGCACGATGTTTCAAAGTCGGATAGCCCTTGTGGGCCGCAAACCCATAACCAGGAAATTGTCCATCTAAGGCGATCATTTCAGCATCCCGAGCAACCTTTGCGATAATCGATGCCGCCTGAATCGCACCAACAACCTGATCGCCCTTTTTGATCCAACGGCCGATACAGGACACGTCAGGCAAGCGATTACCATCAACCAAGGCCAATTCTGGCAAGACCGTTAGGGCATCAAATGCCCGCGTCATCGCCAACAAACTGGCTTGTAAAATATTGAGCGTATCGATTTCTTCAACTTCCGCTCGTCCAATGGCCCAAGCTGTCGCGCTGTCCTTAATACGCTCATCCAAACGACGACGATTGACTGCCGAGATGGCTTTTGAGTCTTTCAATCCAATGACGGGGTACGCGCGATCCAAGATGACGGCAGCGGCGACGACAGGTCCGGCAATGGGACCACGGCCGACTTCATCTAGGCCCGCAATTCGTAGACCCATCATACGCTTTGACGACTCGCTGCAAGTGCAATAATCGGTTGCGCCGCTTGCCGCCTAAGATCCCCTTTAAGCGTCACATGAATCGCGTCAAAGGCTGCTTGCAGCCTGACTGGTTCCGCTTGGTCTAAAAGCCGTTCTAAGGCAGCCGCTAGATTAGGGCCTGTGACCTGATCCTGAATAAACTCCTCAACCAGCGCCTCACCCGATAAAATATTCGGCAAGGCGAAGTGTCTCGCCCCAACCATTCTTGAGACCAACCAATAGGTCATCGGGCCCAACCGGTAGGCCATAACCATGGGTTTTCGCAGCAGCATTGCTTCCAGGGTCGCCGTGCCGGAATTAACCATCACCGCGTCGCTCGCCGCCATCACGGTCAACGCGTTGCCCACCTCGACCTGGACAAGACCCATGGCGCCAGAGGCTTGAATCAAATCACGTATCTCCTGCGCCCTTGCCGGATTAGCCGCAGCAACCAGAAATCGTACCGAACGCGTCAACAACAATTGATTCGCAGCCGCTAAATAAGCAGGCATCATAGACGCAACTTCACTACGCCGACTGCCCGGCAAAAGCGCTATTACCCGCTCCGGCGGCGCAATGCCCAGGGCCGTGCGCGCCTCGGCATTTCGCGTCTTCGAGTCCTCATTCTGAATCAAATGCGCCTTTGGGTGCCCGACAAACCGCACCGGTATACCGAACTGCTCATAAATCTCTGTCTCAAACGGATAGAGCGTCAACATAAGATCCACCCGGCGTTTGATCGAATGAATCCGGCCTTTGCGCCAAGCCCAGACTGATGGTGAGACATAGTGGACTGTGGGGATCTGAGCCCGCTTGAGCAAACCCGCTAACAAGAGGTTGAAAAAGTTGAAATCAACGCCAATGAACGCCGCGGGCTGAAGCGCTAAACAGCGACGACGAAGCTGCCAGATCAACCTGATGAGCATCGGTAATTTCAGAAGCGGTGCAACGAACCCATTGACTGACAACGCTTCAATATCGGCCCAAGGATCGAGCCCAGCCGCCCGCATCAACTGACCACCGACGCCTGAGAACCGCGCGTTAGGTTGTTCTGCTCTGATCGCCAACATCAGTTCTGCACCGAGCGCATCGCCCGACGGCTCGCCCGCAACCAGGACATAGTGGCCGATCGACTCGAGCGCCACCTTTTAGGTCAGCTCGCTTTCTGTTCAGCGCACGTCAGCAAAGTCGAGCATGCCAACCGATCACCAACATAGGCTTTGCCTTGGGCTTTCATCCAATGGCTTCGAAGATTAAGGATTTCAACTTCCAATCGCATCTGATCTCCAGGCACCACAGCACTTTTAAACTTCGTCTTATCCGTGCCCGCTAAATAATAGATATAACCATCATCAAGGGTTCTACCACGCGAGGCAAAGGCCAAAATGCCGGCGGCCTGCGCAAGCGCTTCAACGATCATCACACCAGGGAAAACCGGTGTAGCGGGAAAATGACCTGTAAAGACCTGCTCGTTGATGGTGACATTTTTGATGCAAACAATTCGTTTGTCGTCAACGATTTCGATCACTCGATCCACTAGCAAAAAAGGGTATCGGTGCGGCAATAATTTCCAAATGTCCGTTGTTTCCATAACTACTCCATTGCCGTGAAGGATGCGACCATTGTTTAAGATGCGATCATTGTTCAAATCGTTAAAGGAACCAAACAATCGAGGGTTGTTAAGACTCTAGCTTGCGCAGTCGTTTATAAAGATCATCGAGTTTTCTGAAAACCACCACATTGCGCTTCCAATGTCTGCTCGACATTAGTCCCGTACCAGAACTATACCGCCCTGGCTCACCGATGGACTGCGTTACAAGACTCATCGCCGTGATTTCAACTCGATCACAAATGGTGAGGTTATCGATGATGCCCACCGCCCCGCCAATCATACAATATTGACCAATCCTCGTGCTTCCGGCAATTGCCGTCGCACCGGATATGACAGTGTGCGCACCGATTTTAGTGCCGTGGCCAATCTGCACTTGATTATCAATCTTCACACCGGCGCCAACTTCGGTATCGGTCAACGCGCCTCGATCAATCGTTGTGCCTGCGCCTAGCTCAACCTGGTCGCCAATCCTTACCCCATAAACCTGAGGAATTTTCACCAGGCGGCCCGCTGCAGGATCAAACTCAAAGCCGAATCCATCTGCTCCGATCACGGCATTGGCATGGATAATACACTGGTTACCGATTTGGATCTGGTGGTACAGCACCACATTGGAATGGATCTGAGAGCCGCCACCAATGCGTACGTTTTCGCCCACGACCACGCCTGACCCTAAGGCCACATCGGGCCCTAGGACCGCACCGGCGCGCACAACCGAATTCGGACCGATCGAGACGCCGAGTCCGAGTTCCGCAGTTTCATCAATTTGTGCCGTCGGATGGATATCTGGCCACGCGTCGCTAACATCCAATAGCGTGGCAATTCTTGCCCAAGCTAGGCGTGGTTGCTCTGCAATTAGGCCAGGCCCGGTTAACGCTGACGCGAATTTTGGCGAGACAACGACGGCCCCCGCTCTACAAGCAGGCAGTCGGTTTAAATATCTGGCACTAAACAAAAAGGTGAGATCTTCCGGCCCTGCCTCATCGAGCGCCGCAATCCCGGTGATTCTGACCTGCCCATCACCGACTACCGTCAGTCCAAATTGCTCACCGATCCCTGCCAGGGTGGTTTCCAGCAATGGGCGTTCTATCGACAAGCCTCTTACTGGGCCGAGGCAGCTTGATTTAACTTCTCAGTCACTTTACGCGTGACGTCATACAGATCACCGACATACAAAGCAGCGGCGCGAGGCAAAATCATATCGTAGTCGTTCTCTAAAACGAGGTCCTCAATAGCCTGACGCACCTTTTCTTCGGTACCGATAAACAGCTCACCCTGACGGGCAGCTACTTCTTTTTGAAGCTTTTGACGCTGATAGACGAAGTCATTATTGAGTGACTCGATCTCTTGCTGGACTCGACGCTTTTCGTCATCACTCATCACATCTGCATCTTTTTGCATTTTCTGAAGCAGCTCAGCCGCTTCAGTTTGAATCTTCTTAATGGTGTCTTCGTCTGTTTTGAACTCTTCCTGCAGCTGCCGCAGCAATTTCTGGGCGGCTTCGGATCCGGCGACGGCTCGATCAACATCAACCACTGCTATTTTCATTTCTGCCTGAACGGAAAGCGAACCGAACGCGGTCGCCGTTAATACTAAAACCAGGCTCATTAATTTGTTAAATCGCACAACGCATCTCCTTCGCACAACTGATTTCATCAGCGCTTTTTCCAAAATTCCGGCCCAAAACATCAGGCCAGGTTGATTGCACCCCTTCCAAAAATACCCGGATACTCCTCGGGGCGCAGATATTGTCATACCCTGAAGCGGGATTCAAATTATTAGACTACTACGTGTTTAAAAAGTTCGCCCCAATTCGAACTGGAATGACTCACCCTCGTCCCCATCCCGCCGGTTAAACGGATAAGAGATCGCAAAACTAATGGGCGCAAATCCCGTTATCCAGGTCACTGAAAAGCCGGCAGAATACCGCAACTCGCCGTCTGACGGACTAAGGCAATAGACGGAAATTTCAGGGCAATTAGTGTTAAAAACATTACCTGCATCGATGAACATCGCCGACTTTAACTGACGCTGATCCTCAACAAACGGCAATGGAAACAGGATCTCAGCACTCGTCTCAATTAAGACATTACCACCCAAAGGGTCGGGCTCGCCAAATTGGTCATTCGGTGATCGCGTGGTGCGGGGTCCAAGGGTATTGCTCTCGTAGCCTCGAACCGATCCCATGCCACCCGCATAGAAATGCTTATAAAACGGATACGTTTCTGTGCCGCCAAACGTGCCGCCGTAACCCAGATCGGTTCTAAGTCGAAGCGTAAACAGTTTCGTCAACGGAAAGAAGATCTGTCCAGAATAATTGATCCGATAGAATTCGAGCTGACTGCCCGGCACGGTTGCTTCGAACGACAAGGTTTGAGCACGTCCTGCCGTTGGCAAAAGGCCTCGATTCAGAGCCGACATCGTATAGGCTGCTGATACTGTGACGAGTGAAAAGTCGTTCCCTTCCTTTGATAGAAATCGAGAAATTTCTTGGGAAGGGAATATGCCTTCTTTGATATTGGTATTTTCAGCGCCTACTGAAAAGTTGACCCTCGAAATCTCATTAATCGGATAGCCGAAATTAACCGTTGCGCCCAATGAGTCTGTTGAAAAGCGCGCGATATTTCGTTCGTCATAGGATGTGCTGCGATAAAAAATCGAGTAGCCGCGACTCACACCATCCACTGTAAAATAGGGATCAAAGAACGACAGATTATAGGACGTTTGGTAGGAGCTCCGATTAACGGACACATTAAAAGAGTTGCCCGAGCCAAACACATTGGACTCCTGATAGGATAATCCTAGAATGGCGCCAAAATCCTGCGCGTACCCGAAGGTTGCTGAGATTGCACCCGATGGTTGCTCTTCTACGGTATATTCGACATCGATTTGATCTTCAACGCCGGCAACCGTCGGTGTTTCAACGTTGACCTCTTTAAAGAAACCGAGACGCTCAAGCCTGACTTTCGAGGCTTCAATATAAGCGTTCGAGGCCCAGCCACCCTCCATCTGACGGAGTTCTCGTCGCAAAACCTCATCTTGCGTCAAAGTATTGCCACGAAACGAAATTCTACGAACATAAGCTCGCTTGCCGGCATCTACAAAGAATCGAACCACAACCGTCTCACCGTCTTCAGATAATGCGGGATTACCTGTTGCGCTGGAGAAGGTGTAGCCCGCATTTCCGAGAATCATCTCGATGCGTTCTTCCGAGGCGGTCATAAGCTCTCTTGAATAAATCTGGCCTTCCCGCGATAAAATCAGTTGTCGAATGGACGCTTCGGCGATGTCGTGCAGTTCGCCAGAGATTTCGACCCGGCCCACCTTGAATTGTTGTCCTTCTTCAACATTAATCGTGATGTAAACATCTTCCATATTGGGCGCAATGGCCACTTGGGTCGACTCAACCACGAAATTCAAATACCCTCGATCCAAGTAGTAAGATTCAAGGTTCTCTAAATCGCCTTTGAGCTTTTCACGGGAATACTGGGCATCTTTCGTATAGAACGACAGCAAACTTGGGAGCTGCAATTCAAACAGTTCTCTTAAGGTTGCATCATCGAAAACCCGATTGCCGACGATATTGATGTGCCGAATACCAGATACACTGCCCTCATCGACTTCAATTTTAATTCCCACTCGATTACGCGGCAGATTTTCGACTTCGGTTGCAATTTTGGCATCATACCGACCCTGGATCACATATTGCCTTTCAAGCTCTGCGCCCATTTGATCCAGCGTAACTTTTTTAAAAATTTCGCCTTCGGACAA
>JABGWC010000075.1 GCA_018645765.1 Gammaproteobacteria bacterium
AATGGTTCTACTACTTCAGCTCGGCGGATGTGCCACAACCCGAGTTGAACAGTCCCGTCAAACCAATGCCGTTTTGGGTGCTGGCGAGGCGATGGTAATTCTCGGCCGCGCAACTTATAACGACCGTGAAACCGAGGAAAGTTTTACTGATTGTTTGGCGGATATTTTACGTCAAGGCAGTAACCCGATTCGGCTCGTCTCGGAAGATCAGTTTAAGGATGACCTGTATCCCTGGTTTGAAGCGCGCACGGCGCCAACCAATGCTAATGATCTTGCGCGTTTATTCGCTGAAGCCGGGGTGCAAGCGCAAATTGATCAATCGAGTATTCGCTATTTAGCCTGGATTGAGGGTGATACGGTGACGGTCGACAAAGGCGGGTCCATGAGTTGTGCGGTGAGCACGTTTGGTGGTGGCTGCTTTGGTATGAGTTATTGGGAGCAAGACGCCTCCTATGAGGCCTCTATTTGGGATTTGAAGAACCTGAGTGCCTCTGGGCAAATCAGCGCAGATGCGAATGGCACCAGTTATTTGGCTGGGCTCGTTTTGCCCATTCCGATTTTAGCTCGGCCGGGCAATGCCGCCTGCAAAGGACTTGCGGCGCAACTTCGGGTTTTTGTAACGGGGGTCGACGAGTAGGGCGCGGCCGAAGGTTTGATGTTCCTGCGAAGAGTTACGGTGCAGGCGAAAGGCTGATTCCTGACGGAAGGTCGGTGGGCGAACTCTCAGGGGCGGGCGTTGCCGCGTCCTTATCGGGTCTCGGAATGAAGTCTTGGCGTAGGGAGAACGCAACTTCTTCGGGGATGCCATTGCGTAAAGCCGGGCGGAAGCGACTATTGAGAACGAGGGTGCGGGTCCATCGCACCTCTCGGTTGGGAACATTCTTCTTCAACACTTTGATCCGCTTCGCTCGTCCCTCGGTCGAGATGGTAAAACCTAAGTCCACAGCATATCCGGTGTTGGTTTCCATCGGATTGGGATTGGTAACGGCTTTGAAATAAATAGGCTGATACGCGTCGGGCCAGAGCAGGACAGGGTCGGTGAGGACTGCAGTCGGGACCGGGCGGCTTTTGTTTTCTGGCTCGATTGAGATGTCGCCTTGGGCGTCCAGTGCGCTGACCTCGACGGCGGCTGATGCGGGGTTGGTGGCAAGCCAAGCTGAGCGGTAGGCCGTCAGCGCGTTTCTGTTACCGGTCAAAATATAACCATCGGCTAGGGCGAGCCACGCGTCCCTTAAGGCCTCAGCGTTGACCACTGGCTGATTCTCAACAATCGTTAAAATTTGCGCTAAGGCTTGCTCTCGTGATCGATTACTGCGCCCGCGCCAGCTGTAAACCCGTGCCTTTGTCTCGAGGGCATCAATCAATTTGACCGAGTAGGGTCCCTCGGCTGCGGTAATTTCCAAAACCGCTTGGTCGAGTAGGTCTATAGAATCCGTAAATAACGTTTGTCTGAGCAGTCGATCGAGGTCTTCGGCAAAGGGCGAAATGGTTTTAGCCCTTTGGCCGAGATAAGCCGCAACGCCAATTTTAATCTCGCTCAGCGCAGGGCTGCCGGCTGGCAGGACTTGCTCGGCAATACTGAGCACGTATCGCTGTGCGATGTCGGCGGCATCGGTCTCACCTGTACTGAGATAGGTGCGCGTGAGCCAATTGAGATTGGTTGTTTGCTCAGCCGCAAACAAGCCATAGCTGCGGTGCTGAATGTTCTGGCTCCACCGAAAATGATCTTCAGCAGTGTCATAGTCCTTGCGTAGAAAACCATTGATCCCGATGGCGGAGAGTAGTCGGGGTAATCGGGGGTCGAATAAACCTTGATTTTGATTGAAATGGGAAAGCGCTGCTCGCAGGGATTGATCGCCTGCTGTCAAATCACCTGCGTAGGTTTGAAATATGCCGACATTCGCGAGTCGCTTGGCGATATAAATTGGGTCTTCCGGGTTATCACTGGCGAGGCTCTCGCTGAGGTCCGTCGCGAGGCTTCGGGCTTGATCTTGAGAGAGCCCTTGGCCTGACGCGGCTTCACTGGACTCGTTTTGCAAGAAGGTCAGGTCATCCGTATTGTAAAGCAGGGTGAGGATCGGGGCCGGGGCCCCTTTGGCCCAGCTCGCGCTGAGGATGAGTAACGTTAAAAGAACCTGAGGCATGCTTAAACGTCTGCCTCGGTTTGACGGTCAGCGCTTTTAAAGCGCTGCACGAAGGGTAGGTCCAACGTTTCGACGGGCAATCCATCCTGAATTGCCGGCTTAAACCGCGCAACTTTGAAAACTTGTTTCATGAGTTCTCGTACTTGTCGTGGGTAGCGATCTTCAAAGCGGATATTGGTGGGTTTGCCTTCGGGTGTGATATCGACCGTCATCTGTACTTCTAGGGTCTCTAAACGCGCTAAGTTTCGATATCGGGTTGGCAGAGTCTGCTTGAGTTGTTCAAGGTTGAAGCGAAAAGGCGCGCCGATCACAGGCTCAAAATGATCGCTAGAGCCACCGAATTCAGATTGCGTTGCCTCCGCGATCGGGAGGAAGTCTTCGTTCAATGCAACGGTAAAAGTTTGAGGGGCTTGCGACCAAAGTACGTTATCGGGGTAACCGCCGGCTAAGATTCTGCGCCGGCGCAATTCTTGTCTGAGCTTCATGTCACGCATTGAATTGGGCTCGAGGTCGTTATACCGCCGCAGGCCTGGAATCAATTGGGGTGTTTGTCTCGCCATGGTGTTTTGCTGAGTGACATTGGTCGGCGCGACGCTTGCTTGGCCATCTAGAATGAGTAAATCACCAACTTTTTGTTCAAATTGTGCGATGAGATCAGCGGGCAAATCGTGTGCTTTGGCGCGCGTCAAGAATTCAATGGCATCATCGCTATGGCAGCACTGCGCCGAAAACAATTCAATATCCAACCGAAGTAACGCGCGTTCTGGAACAAAGGGGTCGCGTGCTAATTCAGTCTTAAGCGTTGCGCTGAGCAACCGCCTGGCCGCGTCAAATTGGCCTGAGTAAAGATACCAGCGCGCTAAGGCAATCTCAGCCTGGACTTGCGCATCAATCGATGTGCTGCGTTGCCCCAAGAAATGATTAAATTCCTTAAACCGGTTTGCTTGTCGATAGTCTTTTTGCTCGATGTGAGTGCGTGCTAATTGATCCAAAATCAGACCTTGCTGTTCGGTGACAACGCCATGCTGGCGGTGCAGCGCATGCTGAGCTTGGAGTAGTAAATCTTCAGCGACAGCCCAGTTTTGATCTGCCATTGCCTGGACCGCCTTGGCTTGCAGCGCCTGCGCCTCGGACAAGGGTGGCTGCACCGCGTTGGCAGCATGGTCTGCCGCGGTCTGCGCAAGCGCGCCTGAAACCAGGCACACGCTCAAGCCGACCTTTATGGCAGTGCCAATCAAATCGGCGACGATCGTTTGGAAACCCTTCAGCCATTGAACCTGGGCCATAAGACGGGAACACCTTTTGGTAATGATTGCTTCAATATAGATTTAAACGGGGTTCAGGCGCAATTCGTTCAGTTGATTTTCAGGTTGGGTGCTGAATAATGCAGGACAAGGTCTGAGCGGATACCATTGTGTTGAAACAAATCATCAGTTTACTGTTTGGCTTGCTCTTTGCCGAACCGAGTTTTAGTGCTCATGAGGCTCGGGTAGGCTTGATGCGGCAAGGGCCAGCGCACCCAACCAGTCGCCTTATGGCTGAAACCCCGGCTGCAAAGACGTTGGATGAACCCGCGTTGAAGGCCGCGGCGAGCGCGGTGGATCAGCGCGATCAACGGGGGGATCCCGACAACGCCCTCGCGGAAGATGGCGTCCAAGATGACGCCCGGGACGCGTCTGAGGGCGTCGAGAAAGCGGCAGAGGATAAATTATCCAAAAGTGAGGCTCGGAAACAGCAAGAATGCCAGATGGCGAATGCGGCTATGACAGCGGTTGGTGTGACCCAAAACGCAGCATTGCAAGCCTATGTTCGTCGGGTGGGTCAGCGGCTCCTGGATGTTGCCGAGGTGGGCGAGGAAACCTTTTCTTTTGACGTGCTTGAAACGCCCCAAATTCAAGCCGCGACCAATGCTTGTGGGAACATTTTTATCAGCACAGGCCTCATGATGCATCTCAATTCCGAATCTCAATTGGCTGCGGTGTTAGGCCACGAAATCATGCACGTATTAAAGGCCCACGACAAACGCAGGAAGCGCCGCGAACTGTTAAAAGGCGCGCTTGGGTCCGCAACCGCTATGGTATTGGGTGGTAGCAGTTATTCTCGCAATGAAATCAACCGGTCGATGAGAACCGCGACCGATCTTGCGTTCACCCAGTACGACCAGAATCAGGAATTTGAGGCGGACAATTTTGGCGCGGAAATTATGGCGAAAGCCGGCTACTCACCAGAAAGCGTGGTGCAGGTCATGGCAATGTTTAAAGCCTTGGAATCGGTTGAGTTCAAACAAGCCAGAGC
>JABGWC010000074.1 GCA_018645765.1 Gammaproteobacteria bacterium
AAAAAACCGTCCAGAAGGGGTGCCTTGATGCGCCAATGGGTCATTTAGGTTTGAAGTCTGCAACGCTATGATTGCAATGAAAACGATCCCGACTGCCACTGCAAGGACGATCAGGAAGAGATAAGCCAGATTAAGATTGGGCAAGGCGATGCACCCTATCGCTGCCGTCATAGTAGGGAGAACGTCAATCAAGAAAACGGGTGTGATTGCGCGATTCATAGTATTCAAGTTCCCCAGAGGGGGTATCAACCTACAGATTAAGCGGCGAATCAATGCACTCGATAGGGTGAATCAGTGCGTTGATAAGATTGAATGTGTTGACGCATGGTTTGTGACAGTGGTTTAGTTGAACCTATCATCATGGCCAGCTTGCTGATGGCCGTTTTGGCCAAAAAATAAAGCGGTGAAGCCGCAACAAAGGACCTTCAATGACTCTACCGGGAACGAACGAGACGCTTCGAGAAGCGTTGCAAGATGTTAATACGCCTAACTTGTTGCTGGTTTTGGCAACCATTACAGGTGACGATATTTGGCTAAGTGAACGATATGCCCCGGCACCGATCGAGGCGCCGGAGGGAAGCCTGTTTCCGGATGACTCAGGAGGGTATAGCGTGGAACTGACCTCGGAGGTTCGCGAGCAGGCCATCTCGATTCTAGCGGCGGTTCGTGACGGTCAACGGTCGGTCGGCCAGGCGCCCAGCCTTACCCGTTTTCATCAGATGTTGGGTTTCTCGACGGGCGAGGACGTTGAGATTGGAACCGCTGAAATGTTGATGGAGGAAACTCGTTTTAAAAATCGCGATAGCCAGTGGTTGCCGACGCTCCAATCGGCCGTGAGCCAAGGTCAGGCAACTGATTTTCGGGTGCTCATTGTTGGCGCGGGGATGTCCGGTCTGGGTACGGCTGCCAAACTAAAAGAAGCCGGCATTGCCTTTACCATTCTCGAAAAAAACGACGCGGTGGGCGGGACTTGGTATGAAAACCGGTATCCGGACTGCGGTGTGGATACGCCGAATCATTTTTACTCCTACTCATTTCATCGAAATCCAGACTGGTCCGGGTATTTCTCTAAGCGCGATGAGCTGCACGCTTATTTCGAGCAATGCGCGGATGAGTTTAACATCCGAGGGCATATCCAGTTTGGCTGTTCAGTCACCCGTATGGCCTACGACGAAGGCCTAAATACCTGGTCAGTGTCCTATTCACGCGGCGGTGAACAGCAGACCGAAACGTTTAACGCGGTGGTGAGTGCGGTGGGTCAGTTGAATCAACCCTCAATTCCAAATATTGAGGGCTTGGCATCCTTTCAGGGCGCAATGTGGCATTCCGCAAGATGGCGAGATGAAGATCTTGCGGGCAAGCGCGTCGGGGTGATTGGGACCGGCTGTAGTTGCGTTCAGCTCTTGCCCAAAACGGCTGATCGTGCGGGGCATACCTCGGTTTTTCAGCGAACCCCGCATTGGGTCGCGCCGGCGCGCGATTATTACAAACCCGTTGAGCCGGGCCTAATTTGGGCGCTGAATCACATCCCTTACTATGCGGAATTTCATCGCGCTCGGATGATCTTGATCTTCGGCGATCGGTCTTGGCCAGCTGTTGTGGTCGATCCTGCTTGGAAAGATCAATCTGTTTCGGTGAACGAAGCCAATCACGCGATGCGTGAGGTGCTGATTGATTTTGTTAAAACCGGCTTAGGACCGAAACAAGACTACGTGCCCCATTGTGTTCCAGATTTTCCGGTCTGGGGAAAGCGGTTGATTGTCGATAATGGCTGGTATGAAACCCTCGCCCGAGACGATGTGAGTTTGGTTGCCGATGGCATTGCCCGAATCACGGAAACCGGTATTGAAACGAGTAATGGCGATCACCATCCAATCGATGTCTTGATTCTTGCGACGGGCTTTAAGTCCAATGAGTTGCTATCACCTATGCAGGTATTAGGGCTCGGCGGGCAAGATCTAGCCACGGTCTGGGGTGATGCCGCCAACGCCTATAAGGGCACCAGTATGCCGGGCTTTCCAAACCTGTTCTGTCTGTATGGTCCGAATACCAATATCGTGCACGGCGGTAGCATAATTTATCAAATTGAATGCCAAATACACTATGTGATGCAGTGCTTAACGCTCCTGGTGTCCAACGATATTAAC
>JABGWC010000293.1 GCA_018645765.1 Gammaproteobacteria bacterium
ACAAACTTAGGTTTGATGATCATAGCGCGTGCGATACCGATTCTTTGTCGTTGACCGCCTGAGAACTCGTGGGGAAACCGTGACATATGATCAGGATGAAGGCCAACTCGGCGTAGCCAAAAACCCACTTCGTCTTGAATGTCGGCACGCGCGATGCCCTTGAGCGCAAGGCCCTCTCCGATGATATCCAGCACGGTCATGCGCGGGTTGAGGGATGCATAAGGGTCTTGGAAAATCATTTGGATATCAGCGGAATATCGCAAGTGGTCTTTTGCGGTGTATTTCTGCGGCAAGGGTGAGCCGTTAAAAAAGACGTCGCCAGCGGTCCGCTCATGCAAGCCAATCAGGGTTTTTCCAAAAGTAGATTTACCGGATCCGCTCTCTCCAACCAGACCTAGAATTTCATTTTCTGCAATCGCAAGAGAGATGCCGTCAACGGCATGAAGCGTCTGGTTGCGTCCAATATGGAAATGCTTTTTAAGGTTTTTGGTTTCTATCATGCGCCATGACTCGCAATCAGGTTGGTCTGATACAGACCTTGGGTTTTGGGTGCCCCTGGGGCTTGCAGCCAACATCGCGCAGCGTGATGGGGCGCGCGCGCGTCGCTGAATAGTGGCGGGTTCTCTTTGTGACAAATACGCATGGCATGCGGGCACCGAGCCGCATAACCGCAACCGCTTGGCGGTGAAAACAAATCTGGGGGACTACCGGGTATGGGCTCAAGTTTTTTGTTTTGCTGGCTGACATTGCTTGGCATCGCTAACTTTAACCCAAGGGTATAGGGGTGGGCGCTTTTATAGAAAATATCATCTACGCTGCCTTGCTCGACGATTTGGCCGGCGTACATGACGCAAACGTTCTGGGCTGTTCTGGCGACAACCGCAAGGTCATGAGTAATCAGGATGATGGCCATGCCATCGCGGGACTGCAGCTCTTTCAACAAGTCTAGAATTTGCGCTTGTATGGTCACATCCAACGCGGTGGTCGGCTCATCAGCGATCAGTAGTGATGGCGAGCAGGCGAGGCTTTGGGCAATCATGGCGCGTTGGAGCATGCCGCCTGAAAACTCAAAGGGATATTGATTGAGGCGTTTTTGCGCTTCTGGGATCCGCGTTCTGATCAGGAGTTCGCTAGCAATCTCGTTTGCCTGTTGAGTGCTCAGGCCGCGGTGGACCTTTAAGGTTTCTGCGATCTGGGCGCCAATGGTCATGGTTGGATTAAGGGACGTCATAGGGTCCTGGAAAATCATCCCGATTTCCTTACCCCGAAATTGGTTCGCGGCTTGAGCCTGGAGCCCTAGAATCTCACCGCCCTTGAGTTTCGCAGAGCCGCCGGTGATTTTGCCGGGCGGCATGGGAATGATGCCCATGATTGATTGGACGGTCACACTTTTGCCGCAGCCGGATTCTCCGACGATGGCTAAGACTTCACCGGCATCGACGCTAAAATCAACGCCTCTGACGGCTTTAACGACGCCGCCATAGGTCTCAAACTCGACGGAAAGGTTACTGACTTCAAGCAGTTTATGCGTGCCCATTATTCTCGCGACCTCATTTTTGAATCTAAGGCCTCTGTTAGTCCATCGCCAAGCAGGTTAAACGCCAGCACGGTGATGCTGATGAAGAGGGCAGGGAAAAATAATTCATGGGGGTGGCTCAGCATCGTCTTCACGCCTTCATTGCACATTGACCCCCAAGAAGGCGTGGGAGGCGCAACGCCCATGCCAATAAACGACAAAAAAGCTTCGGTGAAGATTGCGGAGGGCACGGCAAAGGTTAAGGTCACAAGGATTACGCCCATGGTGTTGGGGATGATATGCCTTGCAATCAAGTAGCTTGGTTTGCCGCCGAGCAGGCGAGCGGCTTCAATATAGCCTTGCTCCCGGATCTTTAAAACCTGACCTCTCACCAAGCGTGCGGTGCTCGGCCAGAGCAGCAGGATCAGCGCAACCAGCATCGGCAGAATGCCACTTTCTCCTGGTCCGATGCCGAAGCCGATTTTAAACAGGATCATAAACAGCAGGAAGGGTAGGGCGACCACGAAGTCAGCAAAACGCATTAAAAATTGATCGATCTTACCGCCAAGGTAGCCGGCAAAACCGCCATAAAAAACACCGAAAAGCACATAGATAAACGGTGCAACAACCCCAATAAATAAAGAAACTCGAGCGCCCTGCATCAGCCTTGCCAGCATATCTCGGCCAAGGTAATCGGTTCCGAAAGGGTGAAAGCCGAGTAATACCGAGCGTCCAGGTGCGTCTGATGGGTCAATGAGACCGCGTTCCAGGGCCTGACTCATGGTAATCGATTGCACTGGGGTCACTTTTAGGGTGGTGACAACATCGAACTCATCGAGCCCGTCCGTAGGAATGATCGAATAAAAGTAAGTTTGAGACTTGAGGTTGAGTCGATCTTCAAAGCCTACGACATTGCCCGCTTCAAGTGTTTCAAGGGGCAATCCAAGTCCCTGCAGGCCGCTTGGCTCGGACTCACTTCGATAGATGCTATAGCCTCCAGCATCCTGAACGGGCGACCAAGTGAACCGAATGGATTGGGTGTTCGGTGTGCCCGCCGTTGCAAAGCCTGTTACGGCGGCGAGGGTATCGGGATATCCAGCCGGTTCGGCGGGATGTCCTTGGACGATGGGCGGCGTCCAGGGTTCGTAGTCGCTCACCAGCAGCGCGGTTTTGGGCAGGGCCGGGGCTTGTGATATCTGATCCAGATCTTGGGCGCTTGGGTCCTTGGTCCAAAGGAAGGGACCTAGGATGGTAAAGAGCGCAAGACCAATAATTAAGTACAGGGAGATGATCGCGCGCGTGTTTTTCTTTAACCGAATCCAGGCATCTTGCCAGTAGGACAGCGATGGCCTTGAAAGCTGCTCAAGGCTGTCGGTTGACGGCTCGGGCGTGAAATCGTCTGCTTGCAGCGCGGGATGAGGGTTCATTTCAGCCTCACTCTAGGGTCAATAAAACCGTAAATAATGTCGACCAGAATGACCATAAAAACAAGAAAGGCGCCATAAAACACGGTGGTTCCCATAATGACCGTGTAATCAAGTTGTTGAACGGCTTGGACAAAATATCGGCCCAGACCGGGGATTGCGAAAACGAGCTCGACGACAAAGCCGCCCGTCGTAATCGCCGCGATTTGAGGCCCTAAAACGGTGACAACCGGCAGGATGGCGTTGCGGAGCTGGTGTTGAAAAAAGATCCGGCTCGGGGAAAGGCCTTTGGCTCGAGCGGTTCGGATGAAATCTTCGTTTACAATCTCGAGCATAGACGAGCGCATGAGCCGCGTCAGTAGCGCCATCGTGCCGAGCCCGAGCACCAGAGATGGCACGATCATATGAGCAAAGGTGCCCCAGCCCGCCACGGGTAAAAGGGAAATATTGAACCACTGATTAATGTTAACGAGGAGGAGTTGCCCCAAAGCAGCAAATACAAAGCTCGGTACGGAAATACCAAGAATTACCAGGAACATGATGATGATATCGGGCAGCTGATTTCGGTACAGCGCGGTTAAAGCACCCCAGAGAATGCCGCCCAGGGCGGCAAAGGTAATGGCGAGGATGCCAAGGGCCGCTGAGACGGGGAAGTGGTCTTGGATGATGTCGTTTACTTTTCTATTTTGCTGGGTAAAGGAGATGCCGAAATCACCTTGCACCATGTTGCCCAAATAGATGACGTACTGCTCTGCAATCGGTTTGTCTAAACCATATTTTCTTGCAAGGTTCTCGCGAATTTCGGGGGTCGTGGCTTTTTCGTTCATCAATGGGTCGCCGGGCACAGCGTGCATCGCCAGAAAGGTAGCGGTTGCGATGAACCAGATGGTGACCAGTCCCGATAAAATTCGCCCAAACGTGTATTTCAACATCGCAGTCAGGGCACAATGCGGGCGTAAGTGAAGTCAGGATCAGAGCCGACGACGGTGCGTCGCATGCCCTTGATTTTAGGATGCTGCAAATAGATCACGCCTTGCTCATACATGGGAAGGATAATCGCATCCTCATGCACAATGGTTTGAAGACCAGCCATGGCGGCCATCCTAACCTCGGGGTCATTACTGTTCATTGCTTTTCGAACCAGGCGGTCATACTCCGGGTTATTGTAGCGACCGCGATTATTTAAATTCCAAGACGCAAACAAGTCACCAAAGGTCATGATGTCGTCAAAATCCGGGCCCCAGCCCGCGCCAACGATATCAAAGTCGCCGTTGGTCATTTTAGCCAATCGTTGCTTGAACGTTTGAACGTCAATTTTAAGATCAAGATCAAGCTTGGTCTTCAGCATGCCTTGCATGTATTCCGCTTGCTTGGTCGCGGTTGGGCTGTCGCTGACTAACAGAATCAGGGGTGGAATCGCCTCTAAGCCAAGCTCGGCTTTTGCCTCACGGAGTAACTGCTTTGCTTTAGCCAGGTCCGGTCGAGTGACGGCCGCAGGATATTCTTGTCGGAAGGGTTTGTTCACACCCATGATCCAGCTAGGGAATAAGCTGGCCCCGGGTAAATTACCCGGCGTTTGCAGAACCTTATTCACGAATTCGTCGGCATCGAACACGGCTTGGATGGCTTGGCGTAGCTTTTTATTGTGGGTTATGCGTTCTGGACGGTAGTTGTATTCGAGAAAGTAGACGCTGCCGGTTACGAATTTCTTGATTCTAAATTGATTGTTTAAGGCGTCCTTGTAGGTCTCGCCATCGAGTTGAGTATAGGCAATCTTGTCGTCAATAAAGAGATTGAGGCGGGCTCGTGTATCGGCAGTAATGTATTCGGCGTCAATGACTTCTAAGGAAATGGCCTCGCTATTCCAGTAGTTTGGATTCTTTTCCATTTTCAGTGAGGCGCTGTGGACCCAGTCCGAAATCCTGAAGGCGCCGTTATACAGAATGTCTTTGCTGTCGGCCGCATAAGCGCTGCCGGTTGCGCGGTAAAATTTTTCTTGAACGGGAAAAGTCGTCACGAAGGCGGTTAATTTGAGGAAGTAACCGGTTGGGCGCTCCAGCGTCACTTTGAGGGTTAAGTCATCGATGGCTTCGATGCCAAGATCAGTTAGCGGCTTGTTGCCTTGATTAATAGCCTCGGCATTTTCAACTGGGTAGAGAATAAAGGCGTATTGGGAGGCTGTTTTAGGGTCGACGACGTTGCGCCAGGCAAACACAAAATCATGCGCGGTCACAGGGTCGCCATTGCTCCACTTGGCATCTTTTCTTAACCAAAATGTGGCGGAAGTCTCTGTTAATTCCCAACGTTCGGCAACGCCGGGTGCCAGGTTGCCGCGACGGTCATACCGCGTTAAACCTTCCATGACATGTCCCAATACAAAAATGGACACCTGATCGGTTGCGGTCATGTTGTTCAATTGTGGTGGTTCTTGGGCCAGGGCAATTTTGACGGTTTGAGCTGCGGCATCGACTGATTGCGCCATGGCGGGGTTTGCAAAAGTGACTATTAACAGCGTCAGAATAAGAATTTTTGGCATGGTCATTGGTTCGATGTCGTGAAAATCGAAGTCTAACATGGGGCGCTGGTTTGTCCGAATACCTGAGCCGGTCTAAGGGATTAGGCTGCGTATTTTAATAGATTGGAAACAACGCGTTCTAAGTGGGTGAGCGAGTTACAGACTTCGGTTTGATGACAGTTTGGACCGTATTTCTTCATCTCAGCATCGCCCACAAGCCAGTTTGATCGCGGCTCTGGGTTGAGCCAGATAACCCGTTTGGATTTTTCGTACATTTCTCGGAGAATTTCAGCCTTTGGATCGCCGTGATTGTTGCGGGCATCCCCTAAAACAATAATGGTGGTTTTGTTGTCTACATCATCCATACAGTTGCGCTTAAAGTCCTCAAGCATTTGGCCATAGTCGGTCGAGCCGTTGCCGTAATCGCGCATCGTTTTGGCCATAGCGTCTTCAAGGTTGCTACTTTGAAATAGTCGGGTCACTTCGCCGAGATCAGAGGAGAAGGCAAAGCTCCGCACCTTTGGAATGATTTCCGCAAGGCTGTACAAAAACATCAGCAAAAATCGAGAGTAATTGCTGACCGAGCCACTAACATCGCAAATACACATGACTTTGGGCCGATCAACTTTCACCGATTTCCATTTCAGATCGAAAAACACCCCATCGTATTGCATGTTATGCCGAAGCGTTTTTCGAATGTCGAGTTGGCCTCGTTTGTGCGTTTTGCGCCGCTTTGAATGAATGGATACGAGTTTTTTGGCCATCTTAAAGACAATTTCCTGCACGTCCTTATGATTGCGTTTCTCAAGATTGCTGAGCTTGACCTTCTTGAGCAGCTCTTCTCGCAACTGCTTGCCATGTTCGTCTGCATGCAGGAAGAATTGCTTTTCTACATAATCGCGGACTTGATCACGAAGTTGGTCTCGCGCGCGTTTTAATTTCCCGGCCAAGCGCTGCTCGCCGCGATCAGCGGTCTCTTGGCGCTCGGTAATCTCCTCTTGCAGTCCCTTCAGGCCCATTTGGTCCATGATTTTTCGGGTGTAGAGCCCTTTTTGCGTAAAGACGACGATTTGGTTGACCTCAACCGCGCGGCCGGCTTCAGCCATTGCAACCATCAAGTCGCTGCGGGTGCCTTGCAACAGCAGTTGGCCCAGGGGCGAGGTGGGTGGCGGCGTCTCTTCATCGCCGCTTTCGGCATCCTCGGCCTCAGAGGGATTGCCTGAGCCTTGGCCTGATCCTTTGCCGCCAGGCTGCCCTTGGGGATTGTTGCCGGAATTTTCGTCCTCAAAGGCGTCACTATCCTGAGTATCATCGGGACTGCCGCCGGCGACTGGCGCCTGCATAACATCATCAAAGGTGAAGAACTTTTCAAAACAGGTTTCGAACGTTTCTTTTTCTTCTGGGTTCTTCGCCAACAGCATCGATAAAGTGTTTTTAAACAGCGCACGATCTTCGTAGCCGACAAATTCAATGGCGGCCATGACATCGAGGGTTTCAGCCGGAGAAACCTTGACCTCGGCCGTCCGCAGAACCTTCACAAAATCGACGATTGTTTTCTCCATTAACTGCCCTTGAGTGCCTTGTTCGTCAACATTTGCACCTCGCCAGTCACGGACTCTATGTCCTCTTGGAACTTCAGGATCACGTTAAGAGTTTGCTTGACGAGTTCTGCATCCAGGGATTCGGTATGCAGCAGAATCAGCGCCTTCGCCCAGTCAATGGTTTCGCTGATGGCGGGCACTTTTTTAAGGTCCATTTCGCGTAGCGCTTGAATGAACGTGACCAGCTGTCGCTTGAGTTCCTCTGGCACCTCCGGCACGCGAGCTTGAACGATCTGGCTTTCTAGGTCGGCGTCTGGAAACGGAATATAAAGGTGCAAGCAGCGGCGCTTTAAGGCATCGCTGATCTCGCGAGTATTGTTACTGGTTAGGAAAACCAAGGGCTTGCGATCGGGATTTGCTTTAATCGTGCCAATTTCAGGAATCGAGAGTTGGTAATCGGACAGCATCTCTAAAAGCAGGGATTCAAATTCATGATCACTCTTATCGACTTCATCAATTAACAAAACGCAGCCTGCTTCTTCCTTCAAGGCTTTCATCAACGGTCTTGGTTCTAAAAACTCCTCTGAAAAGAAGACATCGCCGAATTCATGAAGTTTCGCTACCGACTCTGTCAGGCCTTTTGCGCCGTCTAAAATCTCACCCAGAGTTTCTTTGAGGACTTGGGTATAAAGCAACTGCTTGCCGTATTTCCACTCATAGATGGCTTTTGATTCGTCCAGGCCCTCATAACATTGCAATCGAATACAACTGATGCCGAGCATATCGGCCACGGATTTCGCGAGCTCGGTCTTACCAACGCCGGGAGGACCCTCAATGAGTACTGGCTTGTCTAAGTGATAGGCCAAGAAAACCGCGGTCGCGATCTGTTCATTGGATATATAGTTTAACCCTGCTAGGCCGGAGTGGATGGCCTCAATGGTCGCTAAGTGCTCGTCGCGGTCTAAGGTCAACGGTGATCCCCTTTTGAATAGATTAAGTAACGCGGCAGGCAGTGGTTGCGCGGCGCGGGCCAATAATGCGTCAGGCATTATGGAAAGACCACGATAACTTGTACAGACAGAGTCAGACTATCATTCATGGCGATCCCTATGGATCATGTTGAATGATAGATGGCGCGCTCAAGGCGAACTTGTCATCCGATACAGCGCAGGCTTAAGGGGCAACGAGTCAAGCACTTAAGCCGCCCTTTGCGTTTGGTCGCGCAGCGCTGCTGAGATTATCGTAACGAA
>JABGWC010000152.1 GCA_018645765.1 Gammaproteobacteria bacterium
CAGTCTAGATAATCCCGCGACCAGGGTGGCAGCTGGACCTGCTGGACTTAGGCCCACCTGATCGATCAAACTCTCTCGCGACAAATACCCACCAGGCAACGGTTCAAAACACAAAGTCTCACCACACAAGACTGCAAATAATCCTTGAGAGAACCCCTCAGACCCTACCAATGCAGGGTTTATAGAAAGTGTGAAACCCGATTGTGCGCGATCAGCGTCAGCTGCCTGCACAGACAGGTCAAAACCATCATTCACGCCGAGTCCAACCTCTTGAATCTTGATCCCACCTTGAATTCGATCAAATGATTGCCCTTGGTATCCTAAAAAATCTTCACCACTACCACTGTTTTCAACCAGGTCAACCACAAGATAATAATCGCTGACGTCATTGAACCAGGCCGTTACCGTATCGAAAAGCCCGGCTTCCTTTAACTTCTCGATCAACCCCTCACCGAACAGTGCGAGTAAATCAAACTCCAAAAGCAACGGATAACCTGGGTATTCAGCCGGTATTCTAGCCTCTATGATCGTTGGCTGAACATCTTCAAAGGTCCTGTTCGCACTTACCCAAAAAGGACCAGACCCTAGAGATGTTTCGACAACTTGATCTTGAACAGGCACCACAAAGCTAACCAATGCACCATCCGACGACCAATCCACTTCAAAAGTGGTTTTGAAAAGGCGTTCATTAACTTCGGCCCCAAAAACAGCGTCCTCGCCATCAATCAAAGCAATCGTGATTTTCAAACTACCAGTTCGACCACTAGCCGGCACACGGTCGAGCAAAAAAGCGACCCGCGCTGAGTCAACGCCAGCGCCCTGAGATTCACCCTCTAAAATGGCCTGAATCGGTCCTAAGTCAATGGCCGCATTGCCGAGATCGATCTTTAAGACACGATCCTCGACAATCGGGTTCAAACTATAAAACGTTGGCTTGGCTCGACCATCAACATGATCCGATAAAGCAATCGCGTGAGCATTGAAGCTCGACTCGATCGGACCCAATGTATCCAAGCGTCCGTCGTTGTCCGCATCGAAATCGACCGCCATGCCGGTTGCTTGGCAGGCGGTATCGCAGATATCTGGACGGCCATCGCCGTCAGTATCGGTTAGGCCCCTAAGGCTAATCAATGCATACGCATCCATGGCGTCCACAACACCATCGCCGTCGTCATCTAAATCGGCGCCCATACCCAGCGCCAAACAAGCAGCAGTGCAGGCATTAGGGCGGCCATCGCCATCAGTATCCGTCAGCGAACCCAACGCGATCAGCGGGTACCAATCGTTAACGTCCAGGACGCCGTCGTTATCACTATCTAAGTCCACTGTCATACCCAGGGCGGTACAAACGGCATCGCAAGCATCGGGCCGACCATCACCGTCCGTATCCAGAAGGCCGTCAAGCGCGATTAGCGGAAACGCATCGTTATCATCTAAAACACCGTCGCCGTCATCATCTGGATCTTCGGCATTGGCGATGCCATCACCATCAAGATCAATCGCTGCATTATTGCCGCCGCTACCGGATTTGACGGCGAACAATTGAGCCTCAACTTCCGTTGCCTGCTTAATCTTGGCGTCAGCCGCAATGGCGCCCTGAACCAGCGCATCACCAGAAAACCCAAACAGATATCGAATAATCAACAGCCCATCCGTCAGTGGCAGCGCTTTTCCATCGCCATCGATATCTAAGGCGGCGCTGTTTTCCGTCAGGTAGGATTCGATCTCTGCAGCCTCACGCCGTTCAGCGCCCGCCGCGACAGCGCCGTTGATCAAAGCGGTCCCAGAAAATCCAAACAAGTGCCGAATCATTAACAACCCATCGGTTAGGGGTTGTGCTTGACCATCCTCATCGATATCAAAATCAAAGGCTGCGACAGGCACCGCCAGGCCAACCATGAGCAACAAGCTGGCGAAGGTTCGACGAGATCGTTTAAAAATAGAACACATAATTTTCAATACACCACCGGAATCAGCATTGCGCGTTGCAAGTCAATTGTCTGCCCGCTGCGTAAAAGTATAGCCCAGCACATCAGATTCAACACCCAAAAAACATCTCAAGCGGCGCGTTTTTTTAAGGACAGGCTATTTGCGATCAGCCCAGGCATGCGGCCAGCCGCCTGCCGACCCTTTTTTCGGTCTGCCGTCAAACCAGCAGGCGGCGGTCTGAGGCATCCAGACCCTGCCGCTAATCGGCGAACATCAACATCAATCAATCGACGTTCTTCGAGTATTTTAAAAAATCTTGAAGGCCGCTAAACAAAACGGGTGCGCACTCGCTTCCACGCCTAGGACCGACGTCACCACGCCAAGCCTTGCCACGTCGCAAAGGCTGGAATATCTCCTTTTCGTTGCGTGACCGCTATTGTTCACCCCGCTTGCCCTGCGCGATCGCGATCAGTTAAGGCGATCAGCGATCCACCACTTTATGAGTCAAACTGAAGTAAGCGCGATTCAGCAGTCTGACCGGATCACCCTGCACGTCGTCATACGCCTTGGTGATGCCCGCCTTCAAAATCGTGTCAAGCGACGCGCCCGCATTGATGAGCACCATCATTTGCGAGCGAATATCTTTTAGCATCGCGATGTAATTGGCCAACCCTTGGTAATTGGATAGCGGGCCGTGGCCCGGCACCACCACCGTGTCCAAATTAATTTGCGCAAGAGTTGCTTCACAGAAGGCAATAATACCGTCGATCGAGCCACCGTTACCGGCATCAATAAAGGGATAGCCCGAATTGTTATAGACATCGCCCAAATGTACCGCGTTGTCCCCTCTAAAAATCACCGCGGTATCCCCGGTTGTATGGGCAGCGCCAAAGTGCATCAAATCGATCACCTGCCCATTGAAATGAAATTGCATCTGATCCTCAAACGTCATGACCGGCAGCGCGACCAGCGGGTACGCTTTTTGATCGTAAGCAATGCTGACGAGATTGATCACTTGATCTTCGGTCATTTTTGCCCGGGAATTCGCTTGGGCCACGATCCACGCGCCATCGGGTCCTAAAAATTGATTGCCGTCGGCATGATCAAAATGCCAGTGGGTGTTCACCGCAAAATCAACCTGATTGCCACCCAAATCTTTAATCGCCGCACGGATCTTATCGGCCAATGCTGGGAACTGGTCATCGACAACCAGGACGCCCTGCGCGCCCACACTGACCGCAATGTTACCGCCCGCACCAAAAAGCACATAGAGCTGGTCACTGATTCGCTCGGAGGTGATTTCAGTGGCTTCAAAATCCCACTCAAAGGCCACCGCAATTTCATCCAAACCGACCGGCGTCGGCACCGGCGGCCCAGAATGCGCGTGGCCCTGAGCGCTGACCCAGGCCATCATGATCATCAAACTCTGTCCTAAAAATTTCTTCATCGTTTTTTACTCCTCTCTATACCGGCACTATTAAAACGCAACCAACCCGACCCAACTTGAACCTTTAGGATGCAACTTGCACGTTTTA
>JABGWC010000073.1 GCA_018645765.1 Gammaproteobacteria bacterium
CTGATGGACACACCCGGCGCAGATCCGTACGAGGCGGCTAACGCGAACAATCAAGCGCACTCGATTTCACGGTTAATAGCAGAGTTGTGTAACGTCGATGTGCCGACTCTCGGGATTATTATTGGGCAAGGCTATTCCGGTGGCGCAATCCCATTGGCGGCCAGCAATTTGCTGCTGTGTTTAAAGACGGGCGTCTTTAATACGATTCATCCTCGCTCGCTCGCGAACCTAGTTCGGCGCTACAACCTGTCCTGGCAAGAGTGCGCAAAATTTGTCGGTGTTTCGTCCTTTGAGCTTTATCAGCAGGGCAATATCGATGGCATTGTCGATTTTGACCCTGGGGAAACAAGCAATATCCATCACTTTTTGAATGTGATTGTCACCGGGATCGAGTCGATTGAATCTGGGGCGCGACAGTTCGTGGCAGAACACCCTGAAATCCTGGATCACTACCACCGAAATATCACCCGTTACCTCAATCCGTCTGAGTACTTGTCGGCAGTCAACGCGAGTTCAACCCTTAAACTGCGAACGTCGCCAACTGAGTATCCCAATGTGTTTGGGGTCGCCTACCGTTATTTGCGCTACTTAGGACTCAGAAAGCGCATTAAAGCGACGACAACAACCCAGTATGGTCGCTTGGCGCAGGTCGATATTCCTGAGGGCGAGTTGGCCCAAAGAGTTCACCGGGAACGCCGCAGTGCGTTTTTATCTTGGTTGCAAGATCCCGATTTGATCCTTTATGAGGATCAATTGAATAAAGCTTGGAAAGATTTTCAAAACAAGCGGTTGCGTCAGGCTGACGAGCAGGGCGCGATCAAAAATTTTATCTTTGGTGAGCCGAAGAAGAACTTTGAGCGTGCAAAGAAAGACCTTTCTTTAGAGCTTGGACTGCACTTATTCAATCGTTGGAAGGGCAGTGCCGAGGCCAACTTGTTGGCTTTGGTTGAGCATCTCGAGCACCATGAGAGTCATGGTTTTTTGTTGGCGACGTCTGATATTCGAGATGTCAAAGCGTTATTGCATGCGATGTCGACCTCCGAGGAAGCAATGGTTGCCGCGCTCAAGGCGAAGTTTAGTTTTGAAGGTCGAAAACTGTTTGATGCGGCGTTCATCGAGCAAAAAAATACGGATTATTTGAAATCAGCGCTCGCCGGTGAATTGAATTTAATGCTCGAAGGCGAGAGCCTTTATGATCCTGCGCTTTTGAGTGAAACGGCGCTCTCATTGCAAACGCAAGCGCTGATTCAGCAAGCGCCGAATGCAAGCAGTGCGATCCCGTTGAATCGATGCCTGCTGGAAGATGTACTTTGGTCGCAAATCAAGCGCCGGCAAGAGCGGGACGCGGCGCCCTCCGAGCAGGATTTAACCATATTGAATTTGCTACTAGATGCGGATATCGAGCCAGGTTTTGTTAGCGAGTGTAAAAATCTGATTGTATTTTCAGCCAGCTATAACGCGTTGCTGAACGATTTAGTCTCGATTGCCCGTGAGGCTCAAGACTCAAGAACGTTGACGGAAGCAACCATCGCCCAGCTTTTGACAAAAGCCGTTGATCAAGTTGCAACCTTGCCCTTATTCAAAGGCGACGGCGCGGCGGCTATTCAAGCAGAGTTTGCGAGCTGGACCGAGCGTTTGGGCCAATATAGTGAAGCCAGTCAATTTTTGAAGTCTGTTGAAGAATGGATGCGAGGCATTCATAAAGATAAGTCCGATACACTGTTTGTTGTGATCAGCCATATCTTCGAGCGTATATTGCCGGCGTATCATGAGTCAAAACGATCCGGGAAACCCTTTTCTGGGCGGTTAGAGCCGGTTCGAATTGGTCGGCGCAAAGATTTTTGGAACCGACTGACGATTGCTTATCGGGACTTACTGTTTCATGAGCTGTTAACGCAAGAGAAGCGCGCGAAGAAAACGACCTTTGAGCATCTTGTTGCGCGGTTTATCGATGGCTTTGAAGAAACCAATGGACACTTAATGTCGGCGAATCCAGTGTCGTTTCCGACCTTTCGACCGTCGATCGAGTCAGCGCTGAAAGCCAACGTGCGTCCCCATGGGTTGGTGACCGGTATTGGATCGTTCAAAGGCGAAGCGGCGCACCATCGAGCTGGCTTTGTGATTTCGAATGTTGCCTTTCAGGCCGGCAGTATTGATAACTCAGATTGTGTCCGCGTGTGTAAGCTATTGGTCGATTGCGCGACACAGCGCCTCCCGGTTATCTGCTTTATTTCAAGTGGCGGCATGCAGACCAAGGAAGGTGCCGCGGCTTTATTCACAATGGCGGTCATCAATGATCGAATCACTCGGTTTGTCCGAGACAATGACCTGCCGATTGTGATGTTTGGTTATGGTGATTGTACCGGTGGTGCGCAAGCGAGTTTTGTCACGCATCCCCTTGTTCAAACCTACTACTTCTCAGGGGCGAGTATGCCCTTTGCAGGGCAGACTGTCGTCGAGCGAAACCTACCGTTTACCTGCTTATTGAGTAATTATTTATCGTTAACACCGGGCGCTATGCAAGGTTTGGTGAAGCATCCGTTCTCTGATGAATTGGATTCGAACCTGCGCAAAGTTGATCCTGCGCTACCTGTTCCAGTAGAAACAGTCACTCAGGTTGTTGACAGAATCATGGCGGGCAGATTGGGCAGTGAAGCACCCTTGGCCCAGCAGCCACCGACGAGTGAGTTCGCGCCTCGTCCGGTGCAGAAAGTGTTGATTCACGCACGGGGTTGTACTGCGGTCAAGTTGGTGAGGAAAGCCTTAGAAGCTGAGCTGCAAGTTGTTCTGGTTCAGAGTGATCCTGACATGGATTCGGTTCCTGCGGATATGGTGCGCGCGGCCGGCGCGGCGGGAACGGTTGTGCCGATCGGGGGTAATACCTCTGATGAAAGTTATCTAAATGCGCTGAGCATTTTGAATATTGCAGAAGCGCAACAAGTAGACGCGCTGCATCCCGGAATTGGCTTTTTGTCCGAAACGCCAAATTTTGCGGCGCTGGTACGACAGAAAGGCATCAACTTTATTGGTCCCAAAGTGATGAGTATGGAGACGATGGGCAATAAATCGAATGCTATCAGTACAACGATGAGCATCAATGTGCCCGTTGTACCGGGCAGTCATGGCATCATCGATTCCTCTGAAAAAGCACTTGAGGTTGCTGAGCGGGTAGGCTATCCGATCTTGTTAAAAGCGGTTCATGGTGGCGGGGGCAAGGGGATTGTTAAGGTTGCGCGACCAGAGCAGCTCCATCAACAATTTCACCAAGTGACGGCTGAAGCCAAAAGCGCTTTTGGTAATGGCGATATCTACATCGAGAAATGTGTGACTGCTCTGCGTCATATTGAAGCTCAGATCTTGCGGGATCGGTTTGGTCATACCCGAGTTATCGGCCTGCGGGATTGCAGTGTTCAGCGCAATAACCAGAAGCTGCTTGAGGAGTCCGGCTCAACGCTGTTGTCAGAGCAGCTTCGCGCTGAGGTGTTAGCCTGCGCCGCTAAAATTGCGGATGCGGTGGACTATATTGGTGCGGGTACCGTCGAATTCATCTATGACGTGCCCAGCGACGCCATTTACTTTATGGAGATGAATACACGGCTACAGGTTGAGCACCCAGTGACCGAGGCTGTCACCGGGATTGATATTGTTAAACAGCAATTTTTAATTGCCAGTGGTGAGAGCGTTGAGCACCTCACTGCAAGTGAAACAGGCTACGGCCTTGAAGTTCGCGTTAATGCTGAGCGCTGCGTGATCGATGGTGATGGCGAGGTCACTTTCATGCCAACCCCGGGCAGAATCACGAAGTACCGGTTGCCGGCGCGCGATGATGTTGACCTCATCTCGATGGTTGATGAGGGTAAAACCGTCTCGCCGTTTTACGACAGTCTCATTATTCAAATTATTATCCATGGCGAGAACCGGATTGATGCCATCGATCGAATGCGGAGTTATCTCGAGACGGTGGTGATTGAAGGCGTCAGCACGAATATCAGCCTGGTCAAACGCATTTTGAGTGATGAGACGTTCCGGGAAGGGAACTACGATACAACCTACTTGCCGAAATTCTTGAATCGAATTGACGTGCAGGCCTTGATTGATGAAATTGATGAAGCGTCCGGTAGTCGCGGAGATGTTGTGGATTTGGATTCTTTGCGGATTGAAGGCTCTCAGGAGTTGCGCGTTTTGTCACCCTCTACCGGCGTTTTTTACCGGACGCCATCGCCCTCAGAGCCTGAGTATGTGAACGTCGGCAGTGAAGTTGAGGTCGATGAAGTGCTCTGTGTGCTCGAGGCGATGAAAATGTTCGCGCCATTTAGGCTGACCTCTTGCGCTGGTGCGAGTGGGGCGTTGTATCCCGTTGGGCAGCGTTACAGAATTAACAGGATCAATGTCAGCAATGGTCAGCAGGTTAATGAGGGGGATTTATTGTTCGTGATAGAGCCCTTGGTCTCAGAAACGATGGCTTCGCCCTAGCTAACAGCCCTGAAAAGGCAACGTTTAACCGATTCGCTAGAGGTTTCATAAGATGGTCGAAAACCTAGAAACGCTGCTGGCTTTGTCTCGATCCGGAACCATGATTGAGGCCAGCACGGAGCTTAGAATTTCTCAATCGGCGGTCAGCAAGCGGATAGCGGCGCTTGAAAAATACTACGATCGAAAGTTAATCCAAAAGAAAGGCCGTCGGGTTGAGTTAACGCGGCACGGTCAAAAGCTTGTCGATAAAATCTCCCCAGTCTTGTCCGAACTTCGAGATCTATTTCTCGAAGATAGCGCGGCCTCCCGAGGCGAGCTATTGATCGGTGTTTCCGATGCCATTTTATCGTCCTGGGGTGCCCAGGTGTTTTATGACATTAAGCGAGAAATGCCAGAAGTGCAGTTTACCTTTCACGCACATCGAACGTCAGTGGTGCTAGATCGCATTCGTTCCGGGGAATATATGCTGGGTATTTGTACTGGCTTGGATTCGATTGATACCGACTTGCAATCTGAAATCCTAATGCAGGAGCCGATGGTGATCATTCCTTCAGGGCTGAATACGCTGCAATGGACGCGGGGTCAACCACTGCCGGTGATCAGTATTGAAGACCATTCGGGGGCTTGGCGTTCCTTTGGCTTGGCCGTTGCTAAGTTGGGCATCGTTCGCGAAGTGGCTTTGGAATCCTTCTTTAGCGTCGCGCAGCTCGCGATAGCCGGCTTTGGCCATGCATTAGTGCCCATTGGTGTTGCTCGGACGCTTGGCGTATCAGATAAATTATTAATCGACCTGAGTGGCGATGGTCTCAATCGACCGGTACGGTTTGTTGCAAGAAAGTCTACTTATTCACTGCCGGTTGTCTCAAATTTTTACGCAGCGCTCAGTGAATACCTTAAGCCCGGTGCTTAAGATTTATCGTCTAGGTCAACCAGCGAAAATTGTGCGCCACTGTCGACTTCTTTAGACGCGGGTGAGGCAGGTGTTGCTGCGTTTCCAGGAGCGTCTGGGTTTGGCGTCGCTTGCGGGGTGCTTGCGAGTGGGGCAACAATTGCTTTTGCCTCGGCTTCTGAGATTACGCCGTCCCCATCGATATCCGCATTTAACGCGTCGGCTTCTTGTTCGGAGATGATGCCATCGCCATCGGCATCGGCATTCTGCATGGCGACTGGGTTGTCATCTAACGTGATTTTGAGCCTGAGATTGTTTCTTGAATCAGCGTTCTTTAAGGCTTCTTCTTCTGAGATTCTGCCCGCTTTGTAGAGTTTGAACAGCGCTCGGTCAAAGGTCTGCATCCCTTGCTCTTCAGATTTTTCCATCAGTTCTTTCAGGTCAGAAACTGCGCCTTTTGCAATCAGGTCGGCGGCTCTTGGTGTCCCAACGAGGATTTCTATGGCGGCAGCCCGTTTACCGTCGACCGTTGGAATGAGTCTTTGCGACACAATGCCGCGCATGTTGAGCGATAAGTCCTGGAGCAATTGTGGATGTCGTTCTTCCGGGAAAAAGTTAATGATTCGGTCCATTGCTTGGTTGGCACTATTGGCATGTAGGGTCGAGAGGCAAAGGTGACCGGTCTCAGCAAAAGCCAGTGCATGCTCCATCGTTTCACGATGGCGTATCTCCCCAATCAAGATCACGTCAGGTGCTTGGCGTAGCGTATTAGCCAATGCGTCTTCAAAGGAGTCGGTGTCGGTCCCGACTTCCCGCTGATTGACGATGCAGCCTTTATGCTTGTGAGTGAACTCAACTGGGTCTTCGATGGTAATAATATGGCCTTGGGTGTTTTCGTTGCGGTAGTCGATCAGCGCAGCGAGGGAGGTTGATTTGCCGGAACCGGTGCCGCCAACGAATAGGATCAGGCCGCGCTTTTGTGAGATGAGTTG
The DNA here is from genome assembly GCA_018645765.1 of Gammaproteobacteria bacterium. Taxonomy (GTDB): domain Bacteria; phylum Pseudomonadota; class Gammaproteobacteria; order Pseudomonadales; family Azotimanducaceae; genus UBA9926. Next base: position 6,355 of record JABGWC010000073.1, read on the forward strand.
CATCAAAACGGGCGGTAGGCCGAGCTCTTTGTAATTGGGTAGGTCCGTTCCAAGACGTCTGATGACCATAGAAACTTGGTTGCGCTGGCGGAAGATGTTGACCCGAAACCGGCCGAGTCCGGGCCTTGAGATCGCCATATTCATCTCGGGTGATGCCTTGAATTGACGTTTTTGCTCGTCGTCCATGATCGAATTTGCAATCACTTCTATTTCGCCTGGCTTCATGGTCTCATCAGAAAAAGGGCTCAAGACGCCAAATATTTTTGCACTGGGCGGCGCACCGGTTGAGTAATACAGGTCTGAACCCTCTTTATCGGTCAAAATCTTTAGGGCTTCTTCAAAGCTAATTTGTGCCATATAAGACTCCTACAGGGCGCGTCCGCGCCGCGTTCAATAGTTGGTCAATTGGTACGAAAGAGTTTGACCAGCATGGGTTGTCAGGGTGAGCTGATTGTAATCGCTGCCTTCGGTTCTACCGATGACCTGAGCCTCGATTTGAAAGGCTTTTGCTGTATCGATGACAGATTTGGCATGCTCGTGGGGAACGTAGACTTCCATCCGCTGGCCCATATTGAAAACCTGGTGCATTTCTTGGTCGCTTGTCTGAGAAGCTGTTTGGATGGCATTGAACACAGGGGGCACAGCAAGCAATTGATCCTTGATGTAGTGCACGTTTTGTCCGAATTTCAGGCACTTGGTAAGGGCGCCTCCAGAGCAATGGATGAGGCCTTTAATATTCGGTCCGAGTTCGCGAAGCAAATGCTTCACAACCGGTGCGTAACTACGCGTTGGGCTCAGCAGTGCTGCGCCCACCGTCATGGCGTTCGTGCCAGGCAGCGCATCTGTTAAACGATAGGGGCCGCAGTAGGCGAGCTCCGGCGGCGTGTTCGAGTCGTAGGTCTCGGGGTAATGTTCTGCATAATATTGACTTAGCAAGTCGTGCCGGGCGCTGGTCAGGCCGTTACTGCCGATGCCGCTATTGATTTGGGTTTCGTACTGACACTGCCCGGAGGCGCTCAGCCCAATAATACTTAAGCCAGGTGTAATCTGATTGGTAACAACCGCTGCCCGCGGCATTCGCACCACCGCATTGCTGTCAACGGTCACTGTGCCAGTGAGGTCGCCCACATCGGCGGTTTCCCCGCCGCCAGGGATCAGGTTAACGCCGAGATCACGCATGGTTTGCATGAAGGCTTCGCTGCCATCAATCAGGGCTTTAACAACCTCGCCTGGGCAATTTCGCGCATTACGGTTGATGGTGTTCGAGATGAGAATATTATCGGTTGCACCAACGCAAATCAGATCATCCAAGTTCATAACGATGCTGTCTTGGGCGGTGCCGTGAAAGACACTTGGGTCTCCGGTTTCCTTGTAGTGCAGATAAGCCAAGATCGATTTGGTTCCACTGCCATCAGCATGTATGACGTTACAATGATCAACGCTGCCGCCTAAGATGTCTGCCGTGACTGTGCAGAAACTGCCTGGGAAGAGTCCGCGATCGAGGTGATCGACAACGGCGTGAACATCTTGCTTCTCTGCGCTGACCCCTCGAGCCATATAGCGAGGGGAGGCGCTGGTTGGAGCGGGATGATCTTTCAATTGACTGGCCTTGACTGAGTGTCAGAATCTTACGATGAGGCAAAGTATACCGGTTTGCACTGTGTTTAGCCCATCCAAAGGGACGATGAGGTTGAAACCGGCTGCTTGGCTGAAAACCGAGTCTGCCATAGAAATATTACAAGCCTGATATCCCGTTTGAAGCCAGAGTCCGTATAATGTTGGTTTTGAAGGAGGGGTTAATGAGACCTTCGGTAACCATAGTCGATTATGAGGCTGGCAATCTCCGCAGTGTCCAGCGGGCCTGCGAAGCAGTGGGCCTCAGCGCTGAGATCTCCGCGGATCCTGAGGTCGTCA
>JABGWC010000215.1 GCA_018645765.1 Gammaproteobacteria bacterium
CAAATACTGGGCGGCTTCGGTTAAGGCAACGATATGGCGGGTCCTGGCCGAAAATAACGACTCCGAATCATCGCCAACACCCACCATCTGCTTAATGCCCGACGCTAAATGGTCCCAGCCGAGACCGGTCTTAGCGGACACAAGAAAGGTATGGGAATCCCCTGCCAACAAATCCGATAGCGCGCGCTGCATCGTTTCAGGCAATAAATCCATTTTATTCAACACAACCAATCGCTTAACTGTCGCATCATCCTCAAACAAACCCGCCTGGGCGGCGATCAAGTTCTGCTCAAGTACACTGCGGCAAAGATTCAAGGGCGTTAGATCCAGTGCCGTTACATCGATTATCCATAAACACAAATCGGCCATTAAAGCCGTTTGGCGCGAACGTGCTATGCCTTCTTGCTCGATCGCATCCATGGCTTCACGAATACCTGCTGTATCAGCAATTTGGATTGGGTAGCCATCCAACAGTAGCTGCTCACGAATCACATCCCGTGTCGTGCCGGGAATCGCCGTCACAATTGCACTGTCTTGGCCTGAAAACCGGTTTAAAACACTGGATTTACCTGCGTTCGGTGACCCAACGAGCGCAATTGAAAACCCCGCCTGCAGCCTTCGACCTTGCTCAGCCTGCTTTAAAATTTGCTGCAATTGCGCATCGATCCTTGTTATTCGCTCTAGCACAAAAGGCTCGGCTAGAAAATCGATCTCCTCTTCCGGGAAATCGATCGACGCCTCGATGTAAATCCGAAGTTCAATCACGGAGGTAACCAGCGCATTGACTGCTTTTGAAAAAACGCCCGTTAAAGATCCTAGAGCACTTTTTGCAGCTTGCTCGGACGCGCTCGCGATCAGGTCGGCCACACCCTCAAGTTGCACTAAGTCCATCTTGTCATTCAAGAAAGCCCGCTCACTAAATTCGCCGGGCCGCGCCATTTTAGCGCCCATTTCAACGCAAGTTTGAATCAGTGTGCTAACCACGATGGGGCCGCCATGGCCCTGAAATTCAACGACGTCCTCGCCCGTAAAAGAATTTGGTGCCTGGAAATACAAGACCACGCCCTGATCAAACACCCGACCGCCTGCGGTCTTAAGCGATCGAAAATAAGCGTGCCTGGGTTTACTGATTCGCCCTGCGACACCCTGCGCGATGGTGAGGGCGCTTGCCCCCGAGAGCCGCACTATCGAGATACCAGCGTGGCCCGAAGGTGTTGCTTCAGCAACAATCGTCGCTAGCACATCGGAGGTACTAGGCTCTGGGTGCGTTTTCAAGCTGGCGCGTAACATAAAGTTGCTGCAACACAGAAAGGATGTTGTTAATCAGCCAGTACAAAACCAAGCCGGACGGGAACCAGAGGAAAAAAACGGTGAAAATAATCGGCATAAACTTGAACACTTTAGCCTGAACCGGGTCTGGTGGTTCCGGCTGCATCATTTGGGTCAAATACATCGATATGCCCATTAGAATCGGCAGGACGAAGAAAGGATCCATAACCGACAAGTCGTCAATCCAGAGAATAAAAGGCGCATGGCGCAGCTCAACACTCTCCATAAGGGTCCAATACAGTGCTAAAAATACGGGCATTTGAAGCAGAATCGGTAGGCAACCGCCGAGGGGGTTCGCGCCTTCTTTTTTGTACAACTCCATCATCGCTTGACTGAATTTTTGCCGGTCTTCGCCATACCGCTCTTTCAATCGAACCATTTCTGGCTGCAACTTACGCATCTTTGCCATTGATTTAAAGCTTGCTGCTGACAGCGGATACAGCAGGGTTTTAACGCAAACCGTGAGTAAAATAATGGCAAAACCCCAGTTATTCACCAAAGAGTGAATCCACGTGAGCGCCGAGAATAGAGGTTGCGCAATAAACCAAAGAAAACCGTAATCGACGGTTAAATCAAGGCCTTTAGAAATTTCGGCCAAGGTTGCTTGGTTTTTAGGACCGGCGTAGAAGGATCCGCCCAGTTGTCCACGCCCGCCTTGTGCGACGGTTAAAACGCCCGATGTGAACCCTAAGGTATATAGGTTTTGTTCTGGCTCAGCCGTAACATTCAAAGCACGCGCATAATAACGAACCGAGTCGGATTGGGTGGGGACCCAGGCACTTAAGAAATAATGTTGAAGAAACGCAATATAACCACCTGTAAAATCTTGCTGGTAAGCCCCATCTTCTAAATCGGACAGGTCAATTTTGTCATACAGGTCTTCTTGTGTGCGCGTTGCAATACCGAGATAGGGCTGTAGTCCCATAGCATTATCAACTTGAAATAAAGGCGGTCTACCATCGCGTTTAATTTGTCCGAAAAACGCCATATTCACCGGGCTGTTTGAGCCGTTCGTGATTTCATAACGCACATCGATCAAGTAGTTTTGCGGCTTAAAGGTGAATATTTTAGAAATTCGTACGCCGTTCTCGTCAGGGTATCTCGGCGTGAGGACAACCTCGAGCTCGGATTGGCCTGTTTTGAGCTCGAAGGTCCCAGCACTCGTTTCATAATTCGGGCGAGCACCATTCTTATCCGTGCCATCGGGTCCAATTAAGCCGCTTTGGGCAACATACTGGTTACCGGAATCCATTAGTTTTAAGGGGCGATCTGGCTCAACCAGCGCCGCGGGATATTTTGGCAGCGCTAAAGAAACGATGTCGCCGCCCAGCAAATCAATGTCGATGCTGAAGACATCGGTTTGAACGTGCACGATATTGGCGCTCAAGGTGCTCGGCACGGATGTCGGCGCGGCCTCTACATTTGGAATAAAAGTATCAGATGAAAGCGTTTGGGCGGGAGACTCTCCACCGGTGGCTGCAGGCGCTGATGGAAAAGCATCAACCGTTCCGGTGGTGCTGGACTCAACTTGTGTTCGAGTGGCTTGATGACCGTAATCTTCCTGCCAAGCCAGCATGAGCAAGTAACCGGTGACCGCCAAACCCATAAAAATTAAAATTCTCTGATAATCCATTACCGTTACCTTTCGCTTATCTCGG
>JABGWC010000209.1 GCA_018645765.1 Gammaproteobacteria bacterium
ATAAGATCGTTCCTTTAAAAGGTCTAAGCCTGACAACAATACGGTCAATGCCGTTTCATAGCAAAATATAATCGCAGGGCGGTCTGATTTCGGGTAATTGTTTCCAGCGGCCAACCCGCTACCCACATCATCCTGCTATCTATGGCAATCTCAAAAGTTCGCTTCAAATATTAAATCGGCCTCGAAAAACCAACCAGCGCCATTCCCAGGAGCCTGCGTGCTCTATCCCAACCGCTGTAGTTGAGCAAAAAAAAACCCCTGCAACCACTTAAGGCTTTCAGGGGTTCTTATGACTTACAAGATCCAACACACAGGCCGTTCCATGCCAACTATGGCAAGTTGAGCTCGTGCGCTTAAACCTTAATAACCATCGGTTTCGCGCCGCGTTTGCCTCCTGGCCCGGGGGTTACGGCCTCTTTATCAGATGCTTATGACTTCCGCGGCAATCGCAGGCAAGCTGAACGTTTGAGGCCTTGTTAACGTTACCGCAGTAGCAGTCGCTTCAACTTTAATCTCACCGTCGGCATCGTCATCGCCAAAAAGCGGCGTGGTGCTTCCAGGAATCGTTGCTCCTGCTGTGTTGAGTTCAGTGATCCAACCAGCTGCTGTTGATGGTGTATCGTTAGAACCGCCCAAAGCAGCATTTGAAGCACCTGCAGCCGCAACGATTGAGACCGTTTTAATTGCACGTTGGTAAGCGTCGTTAACAACCGAAGCGTTAGCGCTTTCGATGTAATCCTGATAGGCCGGAATCGCAACTGCGGCCAGGATCCCAATGATTGCAACCACGATCATCAATTCAATTAATGTAAAACCTTTTTGAACTGCCTTCATAAATTTTCCTTCATTCTGAATTGCGCGGCACAAAACTAACAGCCGCAATCCTCGAACTATGACACCGAAGTGTTTAATTTCCAACTACAAATATGTGCTTTCCAAGCTATAAGCGGCGCCATTTTCAGATGTTGCATCACAGGCTTGAGGGTTTACACTGTCTCATCAAACCTTGAAACATTGACCATGTCAGCACGACCAAAACCTATCAGTGGCCTCACTCGGCGCCTCATCCAAGACGGTTTGATCGATTTGGAGGCTGCTGAAAAGTGTAGCGTTGAAGCCAGCAAAGCTCGGCACCCACTCGTATCCTACTTGGTTAAAGAGAATATTATCTCCGCTGAAGCCATTGCAGCGGCCGCCGCCAGTGAATTCGGCACCGCCATCATTGACTTGGACGCAATCGACCCGAGCATGGTGCCTGAAGGCTTGGTGAGCGAAAAGCTTATTCGGGACCATCATGCCTTCCCGCTGTTTCAACGCGGAAAGCGCCTGTTTGTGGCCGTATCAGACCCCACCAATCGCGCGGCACTGGCTGATATTCAGTTCCAAACCGGGATTACCACCGAAGACGTTTTGGTGCGCGAGGACCAGCTCACCGCTTACATCGAGCACCATCTAGGCGAACCTGAAGAAGACTTAACGGATTTCGGAGATGATGTTGATCTCGATCTCGAAACCGTTGACCCCGATCAGGAGGAGGAAGATACCAGCGCCCCGACCGATGACACCCCAGTCGTGCGGTTTATCAACCAAATGCTGCTGAATGCCATCCGGCTCGGTTCGTCTGATTTACATTTTGAGCCCTTTGAGAAATCCTACAAAGTGCGTTTCCGCACGGACGGCATCTTGCACGAAGTCGCGAGTCCACCCGTCACGCTATCGCCGCGCATCGCGGCGCGCTTAAAGGTCATGAGTCAAATGGACATCTCGGAACGCCGAGTGCCCCAAGACGGCCGTATTAAGCTGAAAGTCTCCAAGACCAAATCGATCGACTTTCGGGTGAACACCCTGCCGGTTCTGTTTGGTGAAAAAATTGTTCTGCGAATCTTGGATGCCAGCGCGGCCCAAATGGGGATTGATGCCTTGGGGTATGATGATGATCAAAAGGCCTTATACCTTGAAGCTTTAAACAAACCGCAAGGTATGTTTTTAGTCACCGGCCCAACCGGATCGGGTAAAACGGTGTCTCTCTATACGGGCCTGAATATTTTAAACACCCCTGAACTAAACATATCCACCGCCGAAGATCCCGTTGAAATTAACCTAGAGGGCATTAACCAATGTGCCGTCAATGCCAAGGTGGGACTTGATTTCTCGGCCGCGCTCCGGTCATTCCTGCGTCAAGATCCCGATATCGTGATGGTGGGTGAGATCCGAGATATCGAGACAGCCGAAATTGCGATTAAAGCGGCTCAGACCGGACACATGGTCTTATCCACATTGCACACCAATTCAGCGCCGGAAACCATCACGCGCCTGCGTAACATGGGGGTGCCGGCCTTTAACCTGGCAACATCTATCAATCTCATTGTCGCCCAGCGACTGGCCCGTAGGCTCTGCAGCTGTAAAGAAAAAATAGCGGTGCCTGCAAATGCCTTACTCGAAAAGGGCTTCACCCAGGAAGATTTGGATGCCGGGCTTGAAATTTACGGGCCCAAGGGTTGTGATAAATGTAACGGCGGATACAAAGGTCGGGTCGGGGTTTATGAGGTGGTCAAGATCACGCCCGAAATCTCCAAAGTGATCATGGAAGATGGCAATTCGCTAGAAATTTCCCGCATTTGCCAAGAGCAAGGCTTCCGGAACATCTATCAATCAGCCTTGCTCAAAGTAAAACAGGGCCTCACGAGCCTCGATGAAGTCGATCGCGTCACCAGTGGTCACTAGGAATAACCCCCATGGCTGAAGAACTCATTTTTGACTGGAAAGGCACCGATAGAACGGGCAAAAAAGTCTCAGGTGAGACCAAAGGCAGTAACGTGAACTTGGTGAAAGCCCAGTTGCGAAAGCAGGGTATCAATGCGGGCCGCGTTAAAAAACGATCGAAACCGATGTTTGCACTTGGCGGTAAGAAAATAGGACCCGCAGATATTGCTTTGTTTACCCGCCAATTGGCGACCATGATGAAAGCTGGGGTGCCACTCGTGCAGTCTTTCGATATTGTCGCCGGTGGGGTGGATAACCCTGCTATGAAAGCACTGATTAAAAACATCGCGAACGAAGTTTCTGGGGGCAACAGCTTTGCAGCAGCCGTGAGCGCGCAACCAAAAGAATATTTTGACGAACTCTTTTGCAATCTGATCGCGGCGGGCGAGCAATCGGGTTCACTCGAAACCATGCTGGATCGCCTGGCAACTTATAAAGAAAAATCTGAAGCGCTGAAAGCCAAAATCAAGAGCGCCATGAATTATCCCATCTCGGTACTGATAATTTCCGGCATTGTGACGGTCATCCTCTTGATTAAAGTCATCCCGCAATTTGAAAGCATGTTCAGCAGCTTTGGCGGAGAGCTACCCGCCTTTACCCAAATGGTGGTTCGCGCCTCAGAGTTCATGCAGGCCTGGTGGATCGTCATCATGATAGGCATTGGCATCACTTATGCTGGGTACAAGCAAATTCACAAGACCTCGCAAGCCTTTCGAGACGGCCAAGAGCGTTTGACACTCAAAATGCCTGTCATCGGGGACATCATTGATAAGTCCTGTGTTGCCCGATTTGCCCGAACCTTGTCCACAACCTTTGCGGCTGGCGTACCACTAGTTGATGCACTGGACTCGGCATCCGGGGCCGCAGGCAATGTGGTCTATAAGGACGCAATTCTTAAAATCAAAAGCGAAGTCTCTGGTGGGACCCAGCTCAATCATGCCATGCGTCAAGCCAACGTGTTTCCAAGTATGGTGGTTCAAATGGTATCGATCGGCGAAGAATCAGGCGCGCTGGATGCCATGCTCGATAAGTCTGCAACCTATTACGAAGAGATGGTTGATAATGCCGTTGACGGCCTAACCAGCATGATCGAGCCCATCATTATGGCCTTTCTCGGTATTGTTGTCGGCGGCATGATGATTGCCATGTACCTCCCCATCTTCCAAATGGGCGGCGCGATGAGCTAATGCTGGACCAGCTATACCTTCTGCACGAACTCTATCCGATCCTCGCGGCGACAATCGACCTTGTCTTCGGTTTGTTGATTGGCAGCTTTCTGAACGTCGTCATCACAAGACTACCGCTCATGCTGGCGCAACAGTGGCAGCAAGAGGCCCAGTTTGTGCTCGAGCTGGAACCCGCCGAGCCAGCGACGGCCCCTTTAAGCCTTTCTCGTCCCAGATCTCGGTGCCCTAATTGTTTGACCCAGATTAGCGCCCGTCACAACATCCCGGTTATCAGCTATTTATTCTTGCGCGGCCGCTGCCACCATTGTGCTGAACGCATCTCGCCTGAGTATCCCCTCGTTGAGCTCGCGGCCGGCGCGGCTACCGTCTTTCTGATTCAGCACTTTGGTTTTACTGGCAATGCGGGCCTTGCCTGTCTTTTCACCTATGCGCTCATCACGCTGACCATGATCGATTTCAGAACCACACTGCTACCCGACTCGATCACGCTGAGCTTTCTCTGGCTCGGGATCCTTGCAAACTTAAATGACGGGTTCACCGACCTCGCGAGCGCTGTTATTGGCGCCATGGCAGGATATCTGTCGCTCTGGCTTGTTTACTGGGGCTTTAAACTCGCGACCGGCAAAGACGGTATGGGCTTCGGCGACTTCAAATTACTCGCCATGCTCGGGGCCTGGCTGGGCTGGCAGCTCCTGCCA
>JABGWC010000072.1 GCA_018645765.1 Gammaproteobacteria bacterium
GATCCGCAATGCTACCGCCGATGAGGATGAAGATCGTGCCGGGTAATAAATAAGCCATCTGGGCTAGGCCAACCTTATCCGGGGTTTCGTTTAAAATGATGGTGACCAGCCAGGCGAAAACAACGCTTTGCATGCCATAGGAGAGGTACCAGCTGCCAGTTGCGATAAAGTAAATGCTAAGGGGCTTGATCAATTTGGGTCCTTTGTCGCGCCGCTGGGAGTTTGTTTTTTAAGGGTCTCTGGTACAAATCGGGCCATAATCAGCAAACCTAAAAACCCAAAGGCTGATGCGCAAAGAATGCTCATACTCAAGCCAACGCCTGCGGTGATGGCGCTTATAAGGGTCGGGCCCGCGAAGGCGCCCGCGTCCCCGATTAATCGCCAAACACCTAGGAAATGCCCCCGTTGCTGAACCGGCGCGAAGTCTGTCCCAAGCGTCATGTTAATGCCCGAGCCGAGCCCATTACCAAGACCTGCGACACATGCAGCGAGGGTAAAGGTTAACGGGGTCGTGGTGCAAGACAAAAGCAGTAAGCCAATGCTTAGGAGGCCCAAACAACTCATGCCAGCCGGCCGCCGGCCAAGCTGGTCCATTAAGAGGCCTGCAACCGGAAACATCAGCATATCCAGCCCAGCCGCCAAACCGACAATCGCACCAATCTCGGCCGCGTTTAGCCCAAGGCTGATGCCCCAAAGAGGCAATAAAAGGGTTCTCGCAGCGCGAATGAGGGTGAGAAGAAATACCACTGCGCCGCCAGTCAATAAGATGCTGCGATGCGCTCGCAGTAGCTGCCAGATGGGATGCGCCGCCGCGTTCTTAGGTTTGTCATGGGGTTGTGGGCTGCTTGCTGAGATGGGCGCCGGTTCCGACAAAGCGGCTTCGGTCTCGGCAGACATCGCGCGCGTCATCAATAAGCAGAAAGTCGTGCTGGCCAGTGCCGCAATCAGCATAAAAGCGGTGGTATAGCCGAACTCGTAAACGATATAGCCGGTTGAAAGGGGGCCTAGAAAGTTTCCAAAGCGCTGGAGTCCGGCCATGGTTGACAAAGCCTGTCCACGAAAATTGACTGCGACCAGATCACTGATTAGCATGAGACGTGCGAGCAGCCAAGTCGCCATAGAAAGTCCAATAATCAGAGAGAACAAGCCCAGTTGAAGTAGATTGCTGGCGAAGGCGCAACCGGTTGCGGCCAAAATCATTAGGGCGACGCCGGCTTGCATAACCCGCGCATCCCCAAATTTTTCTGCGGCTAAACCTGCCGGGACATCCGCCAACATATTACCCAACCCTCGGAAAGCAAAGATGATTGCGGCTACGGCCGGGCTGCCGCCGAGATCGAGGGCATATAATGGAATTAAAAGTAGGGCTGCACCTTGGCACACTGACATTAAGAAGGAGGGAAGGTAAACCGGTAGCAACAAAGTGCGATACATCGCTCGGCGAGAATCTGTTGTTGGTGCTGTGGTCAATTGGGCTGCCTCGTGAGGGAGCGTTATAGCGGGGATCCACATCGGTTGCAAGGCAGAAGGACGTTAGCGGGCGGGCTAGAGACCGAGCTGCCGTTTCGAGAAAGTTAGGCAATGCCCTGGGCGCCGGGCTGTGGTCTCTGCGGCGTCGTCGGGGGTTGGAGCAATCGCTGATGGCCGCTCGGGGTAAGATCCGCCGACGGAGTCTACAGAGTCTCGGCTAATGCTTTGGTATCCTTGTACCCAGAGGGGCACGTGAATGTGGCGCCTGCTGCGTTCATGAGACCCCAACTGGCGGCTAGGCGGCTTTTAACCTGCTTTCATTTGCCGGTGCATTGCTGGCCGCGGACACCTCGCTCACGCGTTTTTTAGGCAGCTCGGGCTCGAAGTAGGTGTTGAGCAACTCAACGACGGCGGGGTCATAAGGTCCAGGGTTGAGAGGGCTGAAGTGAGCAGCCAAGGCGAGTAGTCGCAGCATGATGAGATCCTAGTTCAGTAAAGCTGAGTCTACGCGCGAGGGTCGCCATCAGATCATTCGGGAGCTTTAAAATGATTGGATGTTGCTAGGGATGCTATGACAAGCAAGCAGGCTTAGGCACGCATAACGCGGGCTTCACCGCCAGTTTGTTTGATAACGTCAGTGCTATCGGGCAATCAGGCGGGCTGGGACGATCAGTTCGAAACAGGTGCCTTGATCATTCTCAATGAGCGTGAGGCGCCCGTTCAAGCGCTCGCTGAGGGCTTTGGCGACGGTTAAGCCCATGCCTTTGCCAGGCGATGCTGAAAAATCGCCGCCCTGATAAAACAGCTCAAAAATCTTTTCTCGGAGCGCGGGCGGGATGCCTGGACCAGTATCGACGACTTGAAACGCAAGACCAAAATCATCCTGCCAGTGAGTTAAAGCAACGCGCAGTTTGGCCGCGTTTTGACCACCGTGAACCAGAGCGTTAAACAGTAAAATGCCGAGTATCTTTTGAACTGCGTCGCCTCGGAAAGTGATTTCGGCTGGGACCTCCGGAGCCTCAAGGAGAATCTGTCCAGACTGCGTTGTCGTCGCCTCGTCAATGACCGCTTGCAAAAAAGGGATTAACGCATAGCTGTCATCGGCGATTGTATCTAGGGCTACCTGCGGGGAGAGCGCAATCAAAAGGTTCGTTAGAGTCGCATCCAGGCCATAGGCCGCTTGTTGAATAATGGTCAGAGGTTCAACCATTTCTTGCGCAGCATTTTCCTCGAGTAAGAGATCACTCATGCCAATGATGGCATTAAGTGGGGTTTTAACCTCATGGCTGAGTCGACTTACAAACGCATGGCGGTCGACATCCTTCGCGTCCTGATCACTTGAAAAGGTGGGGCGCTTTGCCTGGGTCGTTGCACTGGCGGACTGCAGGGACGTTTGAGCCTCGGTCACTTTTTCTTGCCGCAGGATTTCTGAAAGCCGTACAGCTGTCATATTGGCAACGGTTGTTAAAAACTGAACGTGCCAGTCCTGGAAGTAGGATGGGTCCGAATGCGGCGCGTTGAATGAGATGATCGCTGCCAATGGGCAGCAGATAAATGATGCAGTCTTCTAAATCAAGCGCTTTGATGATGCGCTCAATGATCAACCATAGAATGTCGTCAAGGTTATTCTCGTTGAGTATTTCTGCCGCAAAATCAGCAATCAGTGTGAGCTGTTGCTCTGGATGTGGACCCATTTTGAGAGCTCCACGTAACGCCCAGGTCGGTTATTGCCGCCCGGGCATTATTCTCGGATGTTAAATCGACTCAATCAGATTCTTGAGCGCATCGCAATGGTTGATGCGTTCCTGGCTGGTGGTGCCCAGAAAAGACACATTCAGCGAGGTGACGCCGTGCTCCTTAAGCGCTACCAATCTATCCTTTACAAAACCGGGTGAGCCAACCAGTGAGGTAGCGTCCAGGTAGGATTGGGGTATAGCCGCTTCTGCTTCTGATTTACGACCAGAGAGATAGAGTTCTTGGATGGCTTCGGCTTCCGCTTCATAGCCGTATTTTCGAAACACTTGGTTGTAAAAGTTTTTTTCTTTTGCGCCCATTCCGCCGACATACAGCGCAATCCCAGATCGTGACATGTCCCGGTAAGACTCAAGGTTGTCGCCAATCGCGACAGCGCCACCAGCATAGATGTCGAGTGGAGGGCGGCCTGGGTCTCGTTTTTTCTGGCCAGCTCGCAGGGCATCGCCCCATACGGCATCGGCGCCTTCGGCCATAAAAAAGGCTGGTAGCCAGGCATCGGCCATCTCGGCAGTCATCTCAACACTCTTTTCGCCGAGGGTTGCTAAAGCAATCGGGATCTCCTCACGGTACGGGTGGTTGATGATTTTTAGGGGGATGCCAAGGCCTGTGCCTTGGTCCTTTGGGAGTGGAATTTGGTACTTTTTGCCCGAATAATGTAACTTGTCGTCTCGCAGCCAAACGTTACGACAAATTTCAACAATCTCGCGAATTCGAGTCATGGGCGCGTCATAGGGCACGCCATGAAAACCTTCAACAACCTGGGGGCCCGATGCGCCGAGTCCGAGCATGAATCGACCGTTTGAGAGCTCATCAAGACCAGCGGCGGTCATCGCGAGGAGCGATGGCGTGCGGCTGTAAATATTTAAGATGCCACTTGCGATCGTAATGCGCTCGGTCTTGGCTGCAAGGTAGCCCATCGCACTGACCGCATCGAAAGAATAGGCTTCTGGTACCCAAACGACATCCAAGCCCGCTTTTTCAAGCTCAACAATTTCCTGACTCGCGCCTCCAAATCCATGGGCATAGCTCATTAAGGTTGAAATTTTCATAGTGTTTGCTCCGTCGTTTTTGCATCGTGATCTGAAAAATCAAAGAGCCGGTGGTGGTACACCCCAAGACTCGCCGCTCGCGCAACATAGTAAATCATGAGTGCGAGCCAAAGGCCATGATTCTCGAGGGATTGGGTAAGCCACCAAGCCGTTAAGTACACGAAGAGCGACAAAATCATGGCAGTTCGCATTTCTGCGGTCTTGGTGGCTCCGATAAAGAGGCCGTCATAGATATAGGCGGCAAATGAGACGAGGGGTGTCGCCACCATCCAAAGACTGAACTGCCTCGCCTCCTTGATCACTTCTGGACTACTCGTCAACAGCCACATCATGTAGGGCGACAGAAAAAAGAACCCAAAGCTGAGCAGCAAAGCTAACAAGCCGCCGCTGCTAAAAGCCGCTCGGATAATATCGTCTGTTGCCTGGCGATCACGTTTGCCGTGCGCCTCGCCCATGATGGACTCACTTGCGATCGCAAAACCATCGATAAAAAAGGCAGAAAACGTCACAAATTGCATCAAAATAAGATTGGCCGCGAGGGATAAATCCCCGAGTCGAGCCCCTTGGTCCGTGAACCAGGCAAAGGCAAAAATTAAGCATAGAGTGCGAATCATGATGTCTCGATTTACCCGAAATAGTGCTTTACCGGCCTTTAATGCAAAAATTTGAGTCGGATTAAAAGCGCCCGAAAAGAATTTGAAATGGCGCGAAAGAATCCAAAACCCGGCGATGAGGGTCACTGTTTCAGCGATCAAGGTTGCAGCGGCGACGCCCTCCACAGACCAGTCGAGCAGCACGACGAAAACAAGGTCCAGGATGATGTTGGTGATGTTGAGAATCAACTGCAGGACCAGAACATAGCGAGAGGCTTGTTGTCCCAGCAGGTACCCCATCATGGCGAGCAGCATTAGGTGCAGTGGCGCCCCCCAGATTCGAATTCGATAATAGGTGGCCGCGGCATTTTCAACACCGGGACTCGCGCCAGTTGTCGAAAAGATGAGGTTGGCAATGGGTTGCTGCAGTAGGCACAACAAGAGCCCTAAAACGACTGCAAGGAGGAGACTACGGCTAAGATGGTCGCGGATCGCGGCGAGATCGGCGCGCCCTTTGGCTTGCGCCACCAAGGCGGTTGTCCCCATTCGAAGAAAGCCAAATCCCCAAAAAACCAAATTAAAGATCATTGCACCTAGCGCTAAAGCGCCGAGCAGTTGTGTCTGACCGAGCTGACCAATGACGGCGGTGTCGACCATACCCAGTAGGGGCGTCGCCAAATTGGCCAGAATGATTGGCCCCGCAATTTGATAGAGTCGCCGAGTGGTGGCGTCAGGTTGGTTCATTGTGGCTCGGCCGCTTTCAGCATGTGATAGCTATGATGAATGCGGGTATAAATGGTTAGGCAGCACATCAGCCCAAAAATCACACCGAAGAGGTTAAAAAAGCCTGGCATGAGGCAGATGGCGGCAATGAAAAGTATGGTTTCGGTGCCTTCAGTCAGCCCGCCTAGGAAATAAAAGGATTTTGGTTGCGGAGTGACGGGTGCAAGCTGCACGCGATCGGCAAAAATTGCCATCGCCAGAAAGCTGCTGCCAGTGCCAACAAAGCTAAACAGCACGAACGCCGCGACCAGAGCAAGGCTCTGATCGAACACTGCGAAACTCAATACGATCCCTGAGTAAATAATGAAATCGAAAACGATGTCGAGGTAGCCGCCTGCCATCGTCGGGCGGCCGCAGCGGGCGAGCGCGCCGTCGAGGCCATCGAGTATTCTATTGAGCGCAAATAGCGCGAGGCCGAGCAGAGGCTGGCCCAGCGCAATCAGAATCATGGCAAGTAGCCCTGCAATGAACGCAACGAGGGTGACCTGATTAGCGCGCACCTTGTTGCGGTGCAGCGACGCTGC
>JABGWC010000071.1 GCA_018645765.1 Gammaproteobacteria bacterium
CCGCTCACCTGCATCCTGCGGATCTGGCGGCACTGGGTATTGACGACGATGATGAGGTTCAAATTGCCTCGGCGCATGGTCAAATATCCGCGATTGTTAAAGCAGACGCCAAGATCAAGCCGGGTGTGATCGCAATGCATCACTGTTGGGGTTTGTCGCCCGATAAGCAGGGTTCGGTGCGAGAAAACGGTGCCAATACCAATTTATTGGTCAGTAGCGAGACCGATATCCAACGCTACACCGGAATGACCCGCTCAAGCAGCATTCCGGTTCGGATCAAGAAGTCTGCTTAGCCGATTGTGGGGTGAGGTATCGGCTGTAAGCATGGGCGAGAAATCGCGCCACGCCCAGCTTGGTGTGTTCACTTCGAGGCGAGGCGAAGATATCAAAAGCGTGCTGGGCGCCTGGGACCTCCAGGTAGACGACCGCGTTTTCTGAGGCAGCGGCGAGTTCCGCGGCAAAAACCCGTCCCAAGCCAACCGGAACCAACGAGTCTTTGTCGCCATGGACTACCATGAAGGGCGGCGCGCTGTCGGATATGCGCAGCAAGGGCGAGGCGTCCTCGAACAGGGTTGGTGCGGCGGCAAGCGTTTGTTTCACGATGCGGTCTTCCAAAATGCTTTGCATGCCAGCGTTATGTTGCATCTGGTCTCGGTCGGTCCAATCAAAAACACCATAAAACGGTACGGCTGCCTGAACCTCGGTATTACTGGTTTCGAATCCGGGCTGAAACGCCGGATCATTGGGGGTGAGGGCCAGTAGTGCTGTGAGATGCCCACCTGCGGACCCGCCGGTTACGGCTATGAAATCGGCATTGCCGCCATAATCACCGATATTGGCTTTGATCCAACTCAGTGCCGCTTTGCAATCGATGATGTGGTCTGGGTAAGTGGCGCTCGGGCTGAGGCGATAAGAGACCGAGCAGCAGATCCAACCGAGTCGCGCCATGTGCTGCATTAAAGGCACGGCCTGACCGGCTTTGTCTCCATACATCCAGGCCCCACCGTGCAGGTGCATCAAGACCGGTGCCGAGGCGGGTCTTGTGTCCGCCGCGTAAATATCGAGCTTTAAGCCATGGTGGTCATAAGGGATGTCTCGAGTGATGGTGAGTCCGGTTTTATCTCGTTTAAACGGCCGCAGCTGGGTTGCAAAGTCGGGCGCCAGTTGGAGTGCGCTCCGGAGATCCGGGTTGATGGCGGCTCGATAATCCTGGCCCAAAGCCTTTTGCAGGGCGCTTTCAACGACGGGCCCGAGCGCTTGCCCCTGATAGTGATGGTGCAGCAGGGCCAGACAATTCACGAAGAGCGCAAGGATTGCGAAAAAACCAATCAAACCGGAAAAACTGCCGTTAATCAGCAATATAGCGGCGAGTAGCATTTCGATGAGGGCGATTTGAAGGGCTAGTTCGCCCGCTAGCCATCCAGTGGCAAAGCTATAAACCATGAAGCGGGCATTGCTGAGCACAGGGAAGTAAAGGTTCAGCGTGAGCGCAAGACTCAGGATAAGCAGGACAAAAGCAATGAGGGTCATAGGCACCTTTTTTTGATTTCAAATTATTTCGCGGAGTCAGGCGGCGCGCGATCTTGGCGGGCAGTATAGCCCTCAGAGTGTGCCTTGGTTAAGAATTACAGGGCTGGTGATAAATTACCATCCACGTTGATGGCAGTGCCGCTAACGTAGCCGCCCGCATCCGAGCATAAAAGGCAGGCTAGGCTCGCACACTCATCGGCGTAGCCCAGGCGCCCCATGGGCAATGATTTGCCAGCCGCTTTTATAAAAGCCTTTAATGAATCGGTTGACCCGCTCGCCTTGTGGGCCCGCACCATCTGGTCGGACTCAATCCGCCCGATATTCAAAGCGTTCACCAGAACGTTGTGCGAGGCACCTTCGCCGGCTAAGACCTTGGTCAGCGCCATGCCTGCGGCGCGCGTGACCGAGGTTGGGGCCGAGCCTTTGGCGGGCGTCTTAGCAAGGGTATTGAGCATGTTAATAATCCTGCCCCAGCGGTTGGCTTTCATCGACGGCAGAACCAAGCGGCTTAAGCGAACCGCGGCCATGAGCTTCAGATCTAAATCGTACTGCCACTCATCATCGGTGATGCTTTCAAAGGCGCCAGCTTTCGCAAACCCAGCATTGTTCACCAGGATATCAATGCGCTCGAAATCAGTTGTAACCGCTTGGTGGAGTTGTTTAATGTCATCGGCATTGGCGACGTCGCAAACGTAACCAATGGCCTTTTGGCCTGTGGTTTGGATAATGCTCAAAGCGGCTTGCTTTACCTCGGCTTCTGTTCGAGCGGCGAGCGCGATCTTCGCGCCGGATTCTGCAAACTTTAATCCCATCGCATAACCCAAGCCTTTACTACCACCGGTAATGAGGGCAACTCGGCCATCCATTCTAATTTCCATTGAGTGCCCTTAAAACTGGTTGAGATTGACTCGAGGGGAGGTTCGACCATGAAGCTCGCGCTCGAATAAGTGTTCCTCAACGAGGGCCACCATTAGAGCAACATGATCTTGGGTGGCGTTGAGCGCTTTAACATACTGGAATGTTTCGCCGCCGGCGGCAAGAAATGCGTCCTGGTTTTCGACCTTAATTTCTTCAATGGTCTCTAGGCAATCTACCGAAAACCCCGGGCAGATCACCAAGAGATCTTTTTTACCCGTCGCGGGGAAGGCGCGCATTTGATCAATCGTGGCGGGCGTCAGCCAAGCCGCTGGACCAAATTTCGACTGGAAGGCAACCGACCATTGATCTTTGGTTAAGCCCAGGGCGTGCGCCACGCGACGCGCTGTTTCCTGACATTGGCTCGCGTAGGGGTCGCCTGCATCGCTTTGGGACATTGGGATCCCGTGGAAGGAAAAGAGTAAGTGAGCGCCTGCTATCAGCTTTTTATTATATTTTTCGACCGATTTCGTTAATCCGTGGATGTATTTTGGATGCGTGTGGTATTCGCTGATGAATCTGAAATTCGGAACAATTTGATTGTTCGTTGCCGTCACCCATTTATCGAAGACGGCGCCTGTCGTTGCCCCCGCATACTGTGGGTATAAAGGGATGACGAGGAACTCGCTGCAACCGTCGTCCTGCGCCTGGTTCAGGATCGATTTAAGCGCAGGATTGCCGTAAGTCATTGCCGTGTAAAAGTGCAAATCGCGTTCAGGGTATTTCCGGTCAAAGTATTTGGCGACTCGCCGAGTGAGCGCGGCGGTGATGTTCCTAATCGGGCCATCATGGGTACCCCAGATCATCGAATAATTATGGGTGAGTTTTTTGGGTCTGGTCTTAAGAATGACCCCGTGCAGAATGGGCAACCAGACCGAGCGGGGTAAGTTAACCACGCGAGGGTCTGATAGGAATTCTGCTAAGTAGCGCTTGATGGCAGGCGCCGACGGTTCGTCCGGCGTGCCAAGATTTGCAAGAATGATCGCAGTTTTAATGGTGAGCACCTGTAGGAAATGAAAAAATGTTAACACGGTCCGGTTCTTACGAAGAAATGAGATGACCTGTCTTTCGGAGGCTAATATGCCAGCTAGGCCGCATCGGCAAATAGACGTATACTGATGGTAAGGGGGTGACTTGGCTTCGACGCTGGTTACGAAACCTAAGGTGCATGCCGAGAGGGTAGTGACTCTCGTAAAACAATCACTGTAACTTTATAGTTGCCAATGACGAAAACTACGCGCTAGCTGCCTAAAAACCTAACCTTCG
>JABGWC010000069.1 GCA_018645765.1 Gammaproteobacteria bacterium
ATGCGGGCCATTAAACGCGCCAAATCGTGCTTAATGGCCGCGAGTTCGCTCGAGTCACTCGCATAGGACGCGTCCGAGACCAGAATAGATAGCACCATCAATGTCGAACCAAGCCAGATCTTCATAATCTGTTATTCCTTTTAAAAGTCATTGTTAAACATCATTGTTTATTTCGTATTTAAACCGCTCGTCATGTTTGCCTGAATTCTTAATCCAAGTCCTGGCGCAGCACGCGCTCGGCGCACCCCCCGGCAACGATCGAGATAATGTCTCAGCAAGGACTATATCCTTACCCGGGGCGCATAGTGCGGCCTTACTATTAAGATCCTGTTAATTTCCGATTGAATTTTAGTTAAGTCTATTTTCATCCGATTTTTAAAAAATCTTTGCCGAAACTTTACATTACCACTCCTAAATAGCACCCCTAACCACACGACATTGGGAATAACCATGCGCTCACTGCCCCGACTTCGATTGCTTCCATTTATCTTGGCGATCGGCTTATCCGCTTGTTCCGACACGACACCATCCATTGATCAAGCGGAGGCAGGCAACCCAGACCAAAGCCTCGTTGGAAAAGTTCAGATTGATGGTTCAAGCACGGTGTTTCCAATCAGCGAAGCCGTTGCCGAAGAGTTCAATGCCATCGCCCCTAGAGTTCGCATTACGGTCGGCGTATCCGGGACCGGCGGCGGCTTTAAGAAGTTTATCAACAATGAAATCGATATTAGTAACGCGAGTCGAAGCATCAAATCCTCGGAGGCTGAACGCGCGGCGGCAGCTGGCATTGACTACATCGAGCTGCCGGTGGCCTTCGATGGGTTGTCCGTCGTGATTAACCCAAAAAATGATTGGGTGGATCAGCTAACCATTGCTGAGCTCAACACGATCTGGCGTTCTGAGGACCCCGCGATGCGGTGGCGCGATGTGCGAGCGGACTGGCCAGATCAACCCATCAAACTTTACGGTCCAGGAACCGATTCTGGCACCTTCGATTACTTCACCAAAGTTGTGAATGGCAAAGAGCAGGCCTCGCGTGCGGACTTCACGGCGAGCGAAGATGATAACGTGCTGGTGCAGGGCATTGCGGGCGACCTGTACGCTCTGGGTTACTTTGGTTACGCCTACTACAAGGAGAATCAAGACAAATTATCTTTGGTTCCGATCGATGGGGGCACTGGCGCAATCAGCCCGAACGAGACCACAATCAACAACGGCACCTACGCGCCCTTGTCTAGGCCCATCTTTATTTACGCGAGGTCAAGCGCACTAGACGATCCTATTATTGAGCGGTTTGTGCATTTTTACTTGGACCAAGCAGAAAAGCTCGCGAGTGAAGTGGGCTATATTCCTATGCCGCAAACCGTTTATCAGTCAGCCCACGACCGGGTGAGCAACCGCATCACGGGTTCGGCTTATCTGCCTGCCAGCACGCTTCAGCCGCTAACCCAATAACATGTCTCAGACGGCATCTGAAATTCGTCTGACGCGTGCTCGGGGCAGGCCACTCGAGCAGGCGCTGCGCTGGCTTTTTTTTGCTTGTGCCGCAATCTCTGTGATGACAACCCTTGCTGTGGTGGGTGTGCTCTCGGTCGAAACTTTTTACTTCTTTCAGCAAGTACCCGCCGTCGACTTCCTTTTTGGCACCCGTTGGACACCGCTCCTTGAGCCTAAGTCCTACGGTATTCTGCCCCTGTTGTTCGGCACGACCTTGATTGTGATTGGCGCGGCGCTCGTTGCATTACCCGTTGGCTTGGCCTGCGCAATTTATCTCAGTGAGTACGCGGGGAACCGAACCCGGGACCTGGTGAAGCCGATCCTCGAAATTCTTGCGGGGATTCCCACCATCGTTTATGGTTTTTTTGCCATTACCTTTGTCACGCCCATTTTAAGAACCCTGATCCCGTCGACAGAGGTTTTCAATGCTGCCAGTGCTGGAATCGTTGTGGGCATCATGGTCTTGCCAATGGTTGCCTCGCTGTGTGATGACGCTTTACGCGCGGTGCCCAACGCCCTCAGAGACGGTGCTTATTCTCTCGGCGCGACCTCCTTCGAGGTCACCGCTAAAATCGTTGTGCCGGCATCACTTTCAGGCATTTTTGCAGCCTTCGTACTGGCTATTTCACGTGCGATCGGTGAAACCATGGCCGTCACCCTCGCGGCAGGCGCAACCCCTAACTTGACCCTGAACCCACTGGAGTCTATCCAGACCATGACGGCCTATATTGTTCAGGTATCGCTAGGCGACACACCCGCTGGCACCCTCAGTTATCAAACGCTGTTTGCCGTCGGCGCTGTCCTCTTTTCCATGACTTTGATCTTAAATCTAATCGCTAACGCCATCATGAACCGCTATCGGGATGTCTACGAATGAACGTGCAAACCCTGCGTCTTAAAAAGCGTCACCGAATTGCTTCGGCCTTTAAGCTTTTCTGTCTCAGCGTAAC
>JABGWC010000174.1 GCA_018645765.1 Gammaproteobacteria bacterium
AAGATACGATCGCGTCATTTCTGCGCCCATTAAAATATCCACGGTCGGATGCTTCATCGCTTGATAACTACCGATCAATCGATCGAATTGTTTTCGGGTATTAAGATAACCCACAATCACCGCCAGCACGCCTTCAAGCCCGCCCGACATCTCGGCAGTAATCAGCAGCATGGCGGCTAACTCAATCTTTTTAAACACCGTGCCGGGCAGGATCTGATCCGCTTGGATCGATAAGTCCGATAGCACGAGGCTATAGCTCCTTCTCGTTTCATCGATCACGGCTTCACGCTGGATGGCGTCGTCGGGCAGCTCGCTGGCATCAACCAAGCACCAGCGTAAGGACTCACCCTGCAACGCGGAAACCAAGATCACATCGGCAACGCCTGCGTCGAGCACAAAGGCTTTACTGCCGGTTAACGTCATTTCGCCGGAGGCGGATCGATTCAAACGCGTCGTGATTTGATCCGCATCCCAAGCACCGTTTGCCTCGGTTAAGGCAACGGTTGCAATCTGTCCGGCGGCGATTTTAGGAAGCCATTGGTTTTTTTGGTCCTCATTGCCATTCGCAATGAGGACTTGAGCGGCAAGGGTTGAGGCCAACAGGGGCGTTGCCAACAGTTGCCGACCCATTGCTTCAAAAATGGGGACCGTATCTGCCAAATCCAAGCCCAGTCCACCATGGATTTCCGGAATGGTGACCCCCAGCCAACCTAAATCAACCATCGTTTGCCAGAGCGTTGCATCCAGCGGTTGTCCTGCCTGAATAGCCTGGCGAACCGCGTCAATGGGCGCGCGTTTTTGACAAAACTCACGCGCCGTATCCAATAGCATGGCTTGTTCTTCAGAAAATCGAATCACGGGTGCCTCCTTAACTTTTCGGTAACCCGAGCACCCGCTCGCCAATAATGTTTTTCTGAATCTGTGTGGTTCCGCCACCAATGGTGCCGGAAAAAGAATTCAAATAGGAACGCTGCCACTTGCCGCCGTCTAGGGCGTCTTCGCTAATATAGCGCGCACCATTTGCGCCCTGCAGAGACACGGCAAATCGAGTCATCTTGCGCTTTAGCTCGGAATTCCTGAGCTTTCCGGACATTGCTACAGCGGTTGGGTAGGTGCCGCCAAGTGCTGGTATGCGCGCCCGCGACCCCATTGCGGCATTGCCCTTGGCTTCCAAGACAAGCTTCACCAACTCATCGCGCGTTAAAGGATCTTCAATGGCCGGACGGCCATTTCGAGTTGCGCGACGCGCGAGTTCAACGATGTCGTTGATGTTCAAATCCATCATGGACAACCCACCGGCTTGCCCGCCAACAGCGCCGCGCTCAAACATCAGGGTTTTCATCGCAACCGACCAGCCCTCGCCCTCATTGCCGAGCATGCAGTCGGCCGGGATTCGCGCATCGGTAAAGTAGGTCTGGCAGAAGCCATATTCGCCAGTCAGTTTTTTAATCGGGGTCGGCGCAATGCCGTCAGCCGTCATCGGGGCTAAGAAAAAGCTCAAACCAGCATACTTGTTAGGGCCCTCGTTTGAGGTTCTCGCAATCAGAATCATATATTTGGCATAGCTGCCGAGGCTGGTCCAGATTTTGGAGCCATTGATCACATATTCATCGCCGTCCTTCACTGCCCGAACCTGCGCATTGCCCAGATCGGAGCCGTGATCTGGCTCTGAAAAGCCTTGGCACCAAATGTCTTCGGCACTCAGGATATTCTTAATATAGCGCTGCTTATCGGCCTCACTACCCATATCTAAAATCAATGGGCCGGCCCAATTCAAGCCAATCGTATTCGGCACGAAAGGCACTCGCTGGGCCGCCATCTCTTGATTAACGATCTCTTGCATGACTTGGGGTTGCCCACCCCCACCGTAGGCCTCGGGCCATGACATCCCCAAATAGCCCGCCTCATAAACCGTTTGCTGCCACCGTCTTAGGAACTCAAATTGTTGATCGGTGCCGACTTCCATAAACGTTTCAGGTAATAAAAAAGCAGGCGCGGCGGGCTTGTTATCTTGAAGCCATGCTCGGACATCCGACCGAAACTCACTGATTTCATTCTCGTTCACAAAGACTCCTTGATCGGACCAGACCGGTTAACAGATCCATAATAAGGACTAACTAGGGCATTGACCACTCGCCGACACCCAGTGATGCGGCGGTATCCATGCCCTGTATTATTGGGCATTACCAGGATTGGCATTGGCAGCAAAAAAGCAAGGCGGGGTGCAGGCATCAAGGGGTACAGGCATCAT
>JABGWC010000067.1 GCA_018645765.1 Gammaproteobacteria bacterium
CAGCATTGAAACCCGGGACGCGGCTACCTCGATGAAAGCGCTTTGAGTCGTGATTGGCGTTCGCGGTTTGCGCATCAAGCGGGCTAAAGTTGCTGGTAAAGCATGCGTTACCGGGCTAAACGAGGGCCTGCCGAAATGTTTGCAGGGCTGTCCCTGGGTAGACCTGAGCCATCTTCTGAAGATGATAGGGGCGCAGGACGCGTGTTTTGAATCAGCGCGCCCCGAACCCTGCTGGGTTCCCGTTAAGGCTTTACGAATAAGAGGGTAAACCGGTCAGTGTTACCGGTGACCGACTTGCGGCCCACTTCATAACGCAATTCATCATCTGGGCGATAGTGCAAGTTTGAATGATCCAGTAATTGAAAGCCCGCTGCTTGAATTTCTTGGATGGCTAATACTGGATCTAGCCTTCGCCAAACTTCTGTTGAGTCGGCTTGCATGTGTCGCCGGGTGTGGTCCACCACGCCATACAGGCCCCCTTTCTTGAGGGTGTCGAAAACCGCTTTGTTCATGTGCTGCCGGCTTTCAGGGGTTAGGTTGTGAAGATTTCTAAAGGTAAGCGCAAGGTCCACTTTTTTCACGCCGAGACTAAAAGCAGGCATGATCATCGCGCGTGAGGTGGTCGATCGGCTAATGTTCGAACGATCAAACGGGATGAGTTCAGTGGATTCAAAGCCGGGCTGGCCGATCAGGCGCTCAGCGGTCCGCTCTGCACCAATGGTCAGCAGTAGGCGGCCGCGCTCGGCCAGGACTGGGCCCAAAATGTTTGTGTACCAACCGCCGCCCGGCATAATCTCCAGTACCGTCATATCGTCTTTGAGCCGAAAAAACTTGAGCGTTTCGAGAGGCTTACGGTTTCTATCTCGATCGACCTCAGCCGTTGCGCGGCGCTCGTCCTTCAATGCGGCTGCGATTTTGTCACCGGTGGTTAGGGGCTCAGCAGACAGTGCCAGATTTGTGAAGAGGCCTAACGTCAACAGGCTCAATAAACGGATCAAGGGATTGGTCATCATAATTTCGATCTCTTAAAGGTTCGCGTCAGAGCGTCAATTGTACGGTTCAAGCGCTATAATGCGAGCTTTACTCGGAGGCACCGCAATGTTGATTCGGCAAGTTGCAGTCGTAGCAGAAGATCTGGTTGAGGCCGATGCGGCGTTGAAAGCGCTGTTAGGGGTAACTCAGGCGTATACCGATCCTGGGGTTGGCGAGTTTGGGCTGCACAATACAGTGATTGCGACCGGTCACTCGTTTGTTGAGGTGGTTTCACCCAGTCCGGCACAAGACCCAAGTATTCCAACAGCGGCCGGGCGGATGCTCGAGCGGCGCGGCGGCGACTGTGGCTATATGGTCTTGTTCCAAGTCGATGACCTGGCGCCCGTCAGAGCGCGGGTTGAAGCCGCGGGCATTCGCATGATCTGGGAAACCGAGCGGCCGGAGGTGTCGGCGTTTCATGTTCATCCTAAGGATGTTGGTGGCGCCATTGTCTCCTTCGACGAGATGCGCCCAGCGGATGATTGGATTTGGGCTGGGCCGGATTGGCGGGCGCAACGGGCTGCGAAGACTGGTGATTTGAGAAGCTGTTTGATCGAAGTGGATGACCCGAGTGCGACGGCCGCGGTTTGGGCCGGCTTACTCGGAACGCAGGTCGAGTATCGGGGCGCGTTGGCGGTCATTATCATGGATGATGGTGCTGAGGTGCGGTTTTCGAGCGCGACGGATCAGCCGGCCAGAGGGTTAATTGGGTTTGACTTGGCAAGCCGCTTGCCGGAACAAAGCATCACCACTGCCGCTGAGTTTTGTGGGGTTGAGATTAGTATTGTCGTTGACTGATTGAGCAACGTCTATCGGGTTAGCCTCTGAGGCAGTTGACCGCTTTACTGGATAGGCTGACGCCGCGTCGGCCTTGGCGAAAGGGGTTCCGGTCGTGACCATTCGTCAGATAGACAAAACTAAGCCCTGAGACAGGGTCCGCCCATGCAATTTGGCCGCCGGCGCCGCCGTGACCAAAGCTTGTTGGCGTGCTGCCGTGACCAAAGCCTCGAAGGTGTTGGTCTGTCTCGCCTGCAATTACAATTCCAAGCCCTCGCAGAACATCAAACCCTAGGTAGGGGTCTTTGAGCCCGTGGGTTCGGATCGTGCGAGCATTGAGGAGTGTCTCGGCTTGCCAGGGGACCTGCGCAAAGTCGCTCGAGTTCCCTGAATATCCTAAGAGTCCTTGATAAAAAAGTGCCAAAGTCGCCGCGGTCATAAACCCGCCGCCGCCGGGGGTCGGGACTGCTCGGATTTCAGCGGTATTAAAATTATCGATCGCCGCTTCGGTGACTTCGCTAACCGGTGGGGGCTGCAAATTCAGTTCAGCATAGTCCTTCGCCGAGGGTGCGGCGCCGACATGTGAAACTGCGACGATCTTGTCGTGTTCGGGGCTTGGGCACCCCACAAACAGCTCGGGTAAACCGAGCGGCTCGGCGATCTCTGTTTTAATCAGCTCAGCGAAAGCCCGGCCATAGATTTGCTCGAGGATCTCCGCTAAGGCCCATAAACTCGACGTTGGGTGATACACGAAGCGGCTACCGGGCGGCCATTCCAGTCGCCATTGCTCAAAGCGTGCTTGGCGCCGCTCAGCATCGAAGTAGTCAGTGGGCCGGAAAGGCGCATTGGGGAAACCTGCCGTATGGGTGAGTAAGTGCAGAACCGTGACCAAAGCCTTATCACCTGCCTTGAATGCTGGGATCCAGTTGCCCACCGGGGCCCCTATGTCCAAGGCCCCAGTCTGAATTGATAGCCAGGATAGGGCAGATGTAATGGCTTTGGTCGCTGAGAAAATGGGGTAAAGAGCTTGATTGCTGGCTGCGCCGAAGGTTTCAAAAGCGATCAATTGACCTCGGTAGGCCAGCGCAAATTGTGCGGAAGGCAGCGTGCCTGCCTCGACCTCTTGCCGGACACGAGCCCTAAGGATCTCAAAGGCAACTGGATCGATTGCATCCGGCAAGGCGCTGGCGAGGTCGTGATCATACGTCATAAGGGGTGGCTCCAAAGGCTCAAGTCAAAATAGTAGCACGCAATACGCACCGCAGGGGCAGCCTGGTCGCGAGGTTGTGCTGGATTGAAAGGGTGATGACCTACAAGGCATTGGGGCGGTTTTAACCCATCAGTGCGGCGGCCACGCACAACCCAGAATAGGATTTTGGATCAAAATCGAAGGTCCACAGAAAAGCAATACAGGAGTAATCATGCGAACACTAATGGATCAGGAGTTAAAGGATGTGCAGGGAGGGCTAGACTTGGTAGATGCGGCAGCAATGATTGCATCCGTTGCAACGTTTTCGCCGGTAACGATGGCGTTTGGCTATCCTATTGCCGCCGCGCTGATCACGATCGACGTCTTGTCCGAATAACCGCCACGCAAAAAAAAGCGGCGACCTGGCGCTTGCCAGTTCGCCGCTTTTAATTGGAGCGTGCCTTAACCTGAGGCTAGCGCTTAACCAAATTCACCGATAACGCCCGAGATGCTTTCTTTCGCATCGCCAAACAACATTCGGGTGTTTTCACCGAAGAAGAGCGGGTTGTCAACGCCTGAGAATCCTGACGCCATGGATCGCTTTAGAACAAACACGGTACGCGCCTGATCGACATTGATGATCGGCATACCGTAAATCGGGCTATCTGCATCTTCCCGTGCGCTGGGGTTAACCACATCATTGGCGCCAATCACGATTGCGACATCGACATTTTCGATGCGCGGATTAATGTCATCCATTTCAACCAGTTGTTCATAGGGCACGTCGGCTTCTGCTAAAAGCACGTTCATATGCCCCGGCATCCGACCGGCAACCGGGTGAATCGCGTAGGAGACCTCACAGCCGTTGGCTTCGAGAATTTTGCCGAGTTCTTTCACCACGTGCTGTGCTTGGGCAACAGCCATGCCATAACCCGGTACGAAGCAGACATTCGAGGCCGCCTCCAAAATATAGTAGGCGTCTTCAACCGAGATTGGTTTGACTTCCCCTTCGACGGCTTTAGCCGTTTTGGCTGCGCCGAATCCGCTGAACAAAACATTGGCCAAGGATCGGTTCATCGCCTTACACATAATGTTGGTGAGGATAATGCCCGAGGCCCCTACTAACGCGCCGGCAACAATCAAAATATTGTTGCCAACTGCAAAACCTGCGGCACAAGCGGCAATGCCGGAGTAGCTGTTCAGGAGCGAAATCACAACGGGCATGTCGGCGCCGCCAATCGGAATCACGGCCATCACACCAAGCAACAACGCCAGCCCGAGCAAGGCATAAAGATATACCGAGGTAGCAGAGGGGTCCATACAGAAAAGGTAGGCACAGGCCACGATGGCAAGTAACAGAGCGCTGTTCAGAACGCGCTGACCCGAAAAGACCAATGCTGCGCTGTTAATACGCTCGCTCAGCTTGCCATAGGCAATCAAGCTGCCAGTAAACGTCAAACCACCAATCAGAATTGCCAAGACAATGGTGGCAGCTGTGAAGGTCGGCACACTCTCGCCTTCAAAGTAATACAGAGTTGCCCAACCCACCAGCAGACTGGACGCGCCGCCAGAACCATTAAATAAGGCCACGAGTTCCGGCATGCTGGTCATGGCAACCAAGCGTGCTGAGAGTGTCCCAATCAATGCGCCAATCAACATGCCAACGATGATCACTTCGTAACTGACGGCCTGACTTCCAATAAGACCCGCGACGACCGCAATCAGCATGGCCATCGAGGAGAACGCGTTACCGCGTCGAGCTGTTGCGGGTGAGCCCAGCATCTTCAGGCCGAAGATGAATAAGGCCGCGGCAACGATGTAAGCAAGATTCGTATAAATTTCGATACCCATGATTATTTCCCTCGCTTACTTTTGAACATGCCGAGCATGCGATCGGTCACGAGATAGCCACCAATAACATTGATTGTTGCAAAGGCAACCGCGGCGCCGCCCAGCCAGCTGGCCATCTCATTATTGGTTGCGCCCGCAGCTAGGAAGGCACCGGCTAAAGTGATCCCGGAGATGGCGTTCGCGCCAGACATTAAAGGGGTGTGCAGGGTTGCGGGCACTTTTGAAATCAATTCAAAGCCCAGAAACACTGACAAGACAAGAATAAAGGTAAGAAATATAATTTCCATGATTTAGGCTCCCTGACCTCGTATCGATTGAATCGCTG
This sequence comes from Gammaproteobacteria bacterium, assembly GCA_018645765.1. Taxonomy (GTDB): domain Bacteria; phylum Pseudomonadota; class Gammaproteobacteria; order Pseudomonadales; family Azotimanducaceae; genus UBA9926. The sequence continues at coordinate 5,175 of JABGWC010000067.1, forward strand.
CATTAACCAGGACACCGCCATGGGTAATTACGCAACCTTGTAAAATATCGTCTTCCATATCCAAGCTAAAATGCTTGGCCTCGCTGTCCCAGTACTCCGAGACTAAATTCACTAGATTCGATGAGTACATCTGGCTGGCATCCTTGCAGACTTGAGCCGGGAGATTGGCCATGCCGATAATCGAAACGCCGTTTACATCGACGGTTTGGTCTGGCTCTGAGCCTTCGACATTGCCACCGGAATCAACCGCCATATCCACGATTACGCCGCCCGGCTTCATTGCCGCGACCATGTCGGCGGTAATGATTCGAGGCGCGGGGCGACCAAATAATTGTGCCGTGGTGATGACGATGTCGGCTTGGCTGATAACATCTTTCATCCCCAGGCGCTGCAATTCGAGTTGCTCTGGGGTGAGCGCATTGGCATAACCATCTTTCGTTTGGCCGGTCTCGCCCAGATCGATTTCAACAAATTTGGCGCCGAGCGACTGGACTTGTTCTGCAACCACCGCGCGAGTATCAAATGCCTCAACGCGCGCGCCGAGGCGCTTGGCGGTTGCAATGGCTTGCAATCCCGCAACCCCCGCACCAATGACAAAGACACGCGCGGGGCTCAGGGTTCCGGCGGGGGTCATCATCATCGGTAGGATTCGGTCCAACTGTTGTGCCGCAAGAATGACCATGACGTAGCCGGCAAGATTAGCCTGTGAGCTGAGCGCATCCATTTTTTGGGCGCGCGTGGTTCGCGGGATCATCTCCATACTGATGGCGGTGATATTGGCGGCCGCCAGCGCATCGACTAAGCCGGCTTCGTTATAGGGGTCGAGGTAGCTGACATGAATCGCACCGGACTTGAGCTTTGCCACATCGTCTAAACTCGGTTTGCGAACGCGTAGCACCAGATCAGCGCTTGCAAGCAGAGCCGTTTGGTCGTTTTGAAGGTGTGCGCCAACGGCTTCGTAGTCGGCATCGGCATAACCTGAGCGCAGTCCCGCGCCAGACTCAATATGAACATCAAGGCCCGCGCGGACCAATTTTTTTGCTGCATCTGGAATCAACGCGACGCGCCGCTCGCTGGGCAGGGATTCAGATGGAACTGCAATCTGCATAATGAAGTCCTTATACGAATAAAACGCTAGGTAGAGAGCTTTTGGTGAGCGCAGTGTTCACAGCGCTCACGGCTTTGCCATCCTTGAGGAGACCGAAAATAGCATGTTCGTCAGGGTCTTGCTAGATTTGTCTTGGTTGCCACGAGAAAAAAAGCGAAATTGTTCAAGCGAGCCGGTTTTAAAGCGCTTGAGGTGGCCCCGGTTGGCAGTAATTGTTGCTTGGCCGTGTTTTTGGCGCGATGAATGCGCAGGGTCCTTCACTCGATATCGGCGCCTCGTTTGTTTTATGCTGTGCTAGCAATCGGGTCCACTTTATTGAATTCGGTTCGTTGTCGGATTTTATAGGAGGCGAAGCCATGTCTTGGGAAAAAGAAGTTCTAGAAATTGAGCACCGAAAGGCGTTGGCGTTAGCCCAGGGCGGCCCTGAGGCCATTGCGGTTCAGCATTCGAAAGGGCGCTTATCTATCCGAGAGCGAATCGATGCGGTCTTAGACGCTGGAACCTTTGTTGAGCATGGCCCCGGTGCCGGGTTTGCAACCCGGTCGGAGGCGGGCGAGATCACGGATTTCAGTCCGGCGAATTATGTCGTTGGCTTCGGCGCGGTAAACGACCGTCAAGTCGTTGTTGGGGGCGAAGATTTTACGCTAAAGGGGGGCTCGCCGAATGCGGCCGGGTTACGCAAGAGCGTTTATGCCGAAGAGTTGGCACTGCATTACAAAATTCCGCTGATGCGGTTGCTTGAGGGTGGCGGCGGAAGCGTATCAGCGCCTAGTGGCTCAGGGCCAAAAACCGTTGGCTCGCCCGTTTTTGCCGAGCCACGCTTTAAAGTGATCGCGGATACCCTCGGGGTCGTGCCGGTCGTTTCAGCGGCGTTGGGGCCCGTGGCCGGCTTCCCAGCAGGTCGGCTAGCGGCCTCCCATTTTTCCGTGATGGTCAAAGACATCTCGCAAGTCATGGTGGCGGGTCCAGCGCTGGTTGAACGCGCCCTCGGACGCAAGCTCACAAAAGAAGCGTTGGGTGGGTACCGCATTCATGAAAAGAGTGGGGTGGTCGATGCGGTGGTTGAATCTGAAGCAGACGCTTTCGCGGCGATGCGGCAGTTTTTGAGCTATTTGCCGCAGAGCATCTATCAAGTGCCTGAACGAGAGGGCTGTAAAGACCCGGTTGATCGAGCCGATGAGGCGCTTTTGAGTATCGTGCCCCGCGATGTTAGGCGACCCTTCGAAATGCGTAAGGTGATTGAACACGTGGTCGATGCACAGTCGTTTTTTGAACTGGCGCCAAAATATGGACGGGGCCAAATTATTGGGCTGGCTCGGCTTAATGGGTTGCCGGTTGGGGTGATCGCCAATGATTGTCGGCACTATGCCGGCGCCATGACGGCCTCAGGGTCGCAAAAAGCCAAGCGGATGATGGAGCTATGCGAAACCTTTCATCTTCCAATCGTTAACTTTTTAGATGAACCGGGCTTCATGCTTGGCCCGGATGCGGAAGCTTTGGGAACCATTCGATACGGCATGAGCGCGGTTGCGGCTGCGGTTCAATCAACGGTGCCGTGGGCCACAGTAGCTGTTCACAAGGCGTTCGGCGTGGCGTCGGCTGCGCATTTTGCGCCCAACACTTACAAATTGGCCTGGCCATCGTATGAGTTGGGTGCCTTGCCGGTGCAGGGCGGCGTGGCAGTTGCGTTCCGACGTGAGATTGCGGCCTCTACGGATCCAGAGGCTACCCGGGCAGAGCTTGAAGCAAAGCTGCTTGCAGAACGCTCACCTTTTCCGTTAATGGAAAGTTTTTCGCTGCACGAACTCATAGACCCAAGACAAACAAGGCGTAAATTATGTCAGTGGACAGACTGGATCGAGCCAGGTCTCGCGGCACTCAAAGGTCCGGCAACCTGGGGTTACCGGCCATGATCCAGGGCTTGATCTCAAGGGGGCTTGTTCTTGCATGGCTGCTCGGAGCGATGCCTTGGGTGCAGGCTGCGGAGTCTGCTTGGCTCTCATCCGGCATGGCCAATGCCAGGATCATTACGCCAGCCAATGGCATCGTTTCTGGCGAGGCGCTTGACGTTGGGGTCGAACTTGAATTACCGAAAGGTTGGCACACCTACTGGCGCAACCCTGGCGATTCCGGTGAGCCTGTTTCGTTAACCTGGTCGGGTCAAGGGCTTAAAAGCAGCTCAAATATTCGATGGCCCATTCCAGAACGCATTCCCTATGGCCCCTTGGTGAACTTGGGCTACAAAGAGTCGGTTTTATTAACCCAGCGTCTAGATTTCGAAAACCTTGCAGGCGTTGATGCGATCGAACTCACGGTATCAGGGCGCTGGCTCGTGTGCGAAGCCGTCTGTATTCCTGAAACCAAAGTCATGACCTTGACCCTGCCGGTTGTCGAGCAGGCCGTCGTAAATCCTGAGCTGAAAACCCGGTTCGATCAACTGCCCCTGCCGCAGCGCGCAGCGGGGATCAGTGAGACCCGTTGGCTTAATGAAACCGATCTTGAGATTCGATTGAATTTTCCCGGCATCGATTTAAGCCGTCTCGAGGGTCTTTACTTTTTGCCCTTTGAAGAAGGTGTGCTGGACCTTACCGTTGCGCCCTCGGCGGTGGTTGCGGGAGGCCAGATTGTGCTCGGTGTGGGCTTTGAAGACGCAAGCCGCGCGCGTTATGACGGTTTACTTTGGTTTCAAGAATGGGTCAACGACGAACGGGTCACGGCGGCCTTTATGATTGAGGTGCCCTCGCCAAATGACAACAGTGGGGGGCTGGCTTTGCTCCAAGCCATTTTAATGGCGCTGCTTGGCGGGATGATCTTGAATCTCATGCCCTGTGTCTTCCCGGTTCTTTCGATCAAAGTGTTGGGCCTTATGGCGGAGGCCGGAGGCAGTCAGCAGGCGCAGCGCCAGCAGGGTTGGTGGTATACCTGGGGGGTTATTTCAAGCTTTGTGTTGATCGCGCTGGTGTTAATGGTTCTGCGCGCTGTCGGTGAGCAGATCGGGTGGGGCTTTCAATTACAGTCCCCGGTCGTTGTCGCTTTGCTTGCCATCTTGTTTTTACTGCTGGGTTTGAACTTGTCGGGTTTTTATACAATCGGCAGCGGCATCAGCGTCAATGTCGGTCCCGAAAAGGGCCGTCTCGGCGCGCTATCAAGTGGCGTGCTGGCAGTGGTGATTGCAGCGCCCTGCACAGCACCCTTTATGGGGGCGGCATTAGGGTATGCATTGGTCCAGCCGCCGCTCATCGGGTTAACGGTGTTTGCAAGTCTGGGGCTTGGCATGGCGCTGCCGATGTTGCTCTTGTCCTATTCGCCAGGCCTGCTCGCGGTC
>JABGWC010000157.1 GCA_018645765.1 Gammaproteobacteria bacterium
GACGGCTCAATTAGAATCTGATGCGCTGCAAGCAATGATTGAACGGCGGTTTAAATTGAACAACCTGCACGATTTCATCAAAGAAAGTCGATTCGAATTAGAATCGGATCGGTCGGTTGTGCACCTGCAATACGAGGTGCGTGGGGATTTGGTGGTGAATATAGACTATGTCATCGCCTTTGATGACTCGATTCGATTAGACGATTGATATTTTGGCGGCCCAAGACAAGCTAGATCAACTACAAGCGCAATTAGGATACGTTTTTACCGACGTTACCCGTCTCAAATTAGCGCTGACCCATCGCAGCGCCGCAGGGCTTCATAATGAGCGTCTAGAGTTCCTGGGCGACGCCGTTTTGGAGCTTGTCGTAACCCATCGGTTGTATCAGCAGTTTCCGGGGGTTGATGAAGGTCGGTTAAGCCGATTTCGAGCGCAGTTGGTTCGAAAAGAGAGCCTGGCCAACAAGGCGCGCGCGCTAAGTGTCGGGCGGCACCTGATCCTGGGGGCCGGCGAACGGCAGTCTGGCGGTTGGGAGAGAGACTCTATCTTGGCGGACAGCCTTGAGGCGATTCTTGGCGCGATCTATCTGGAGGCGGGTTTACAGACTGTGACCGGACTCATTGAGGCCTGGTTTGAGGACCAGCTTGACGGGCTAGATGCGCGTCGTGTGGTCAAGGATCCCAAAACGGCGTTGCAGGAGTTTTTGCAAGCTGAGGGTATGTCGCTACCAACCTATGCCTTACTTCAAACCTCTGGCTTAGGGCATCAGCAGCGATTTACCGTCACGTGCACCTGTCAGTTGCTTGCAACCCCTGTGGTTGCAGAGGGCGACTCAATTAAGCAAGCGGAACAAAAGGCCGCCGAAACTTGCCTTGCACAACTACATCGAGAGAAACCAAATGGATGAAGTTCAGACGCGTTGTGGTTATGTGGCGATAGTGGGCCGGCCCAATGTTGGCAAGTCGACCCTGTTGAACGCCTTGCTCGAGCAAAAGTTAAGTATTACGTCGAGAAAGCCCCAAACCACTCGGCATCAATTGCTTGGGATCAAGACAATTCAGAATGATCAGATCCTTTATGTCGACACACCTGGGATTCATGTGGCGGGTAAGCGCGCGATAAATCGTTACATGAACCGGAATGCACTGAGCGTGATTCGAGATGTTGATGTCGTGATCTTTGTCCTGGACCGTAAAAATTGGAATGAAGATGATCAACTTGTCGAAGATGCGATTCAAAGCACCACCGCACATTTGATCATCGCGGTCAATAAAGTCGATTTGATTAAAGATAAAGGCAGCTTGCTACCGCAGCTTGAGTCGTTGCAAGGCCGCGCCCCCAATGCGGTTGTAATGCCCATTTCTGGTGAAAAGCGCGATAACCTAGAGGCGCTAGAGGCAGATGTCTGTGCGCATCTGCCCAAAAGCCCATTTTACTTTCAGAAGGATCAGGTGACCGATCGTAGTGAACGGTTTTTAGCCTCAGAGATTATCCGAGAAAAGTTGATGCGCCAGCTCGGTGATGAGTTGCCGTATGCGTTAACCATTCAGATTGATGCCTTTAAGGAAGAAAGGGGTGTGGCACACATTACAGCGACGATTTTCGTCGAGCGTGAGGGTCAGAAAAGTATTTTGATCGGTAGCCAAGGTAAACGATTGAAGCAAATTGGGATCGAGGCTCGAAAAGATCTCGAAGCATTGTTGGCACAAAAGGTGATGTTGAATACTTGGGTTAAGGTGAAATCGGGTTGGTCGGACAGTGATCGAGCCCTCAAGAGCCTAGGCTATGACGATATCTGAAACTGATTGTTTAACGGGTTATGTACTGCATACCCGTAAGTTTCAAGAGACGAGCCTGCTCGTCGAATTCTTTTCACGAGATGAAGGCCGTGGCAGTCTGCTGTTTAAGGGGATTCGCCGCCAGCAAAAAAAACAACTATCAAGCCGGGCAGAGTTGCACTTGTTTCGTAAGTTATCCGTCCAACGCGTAAGCCGAGGCGAGCTTGCTGTGGCGAAGGTAATAGAAAGCCTTGGGGATTACGTGCCGCTTGTGGGACAAGCCGCGGTTGTTGGGCTGTATGTGAATGAATTAATCTACCGTTTGGTGGGACGGTTTGAGGCCCAAAGCGCTTTGTTTGATGCCTATGATCGATTGATTCGGACGCTGAGGGTGACGCCGCTCGATTTGAAAGCGCTCCGTATTTTCGAATTAGCGATGTTGGCGGAGCTTGGGTTTGGTATTGATTTTCGGTTCGATGCGAGTCGACAAACCACGATAAAAATTGAAGGGCAGTACGACTTCTTCCCAGAACAAGGGTTTCGCTCGCTAGCGCGGCCCGAGGATTCAGGCTTCAGTGGCGCTGACCTGATTGCTTTGGGAGACGGGATTATGAGTGATCAGGGGGCGAAAATTGTTAAATTAGTGGTTCGGCAAGTCGTTCATCATTTGTTGGGTGGTCGGCCGTTAAAGGCACGAGATTTGTTGGAGTCGCCTCAATCATGATTATTGGTGTTGGCACAGATCTCGTCTCCATTGACCGGATTACCCGAGTCTTGGCAAGACATCCAGATCGATTCGCTGATCGAATTCTAAGCGAAGCCGAACGAGCACGGTTTGACGCCTATGAAGTTGGGCCTGGCAGGAACGCCTACGTAGCAAAGCAATTTGCTGCAAAGGAGGCTGTTAGTAAAGCGCTGGGTACCGGTATGCGCGAAGGCGTGCAGTTTAATCGAATCGAAGTTCTGCGAAATAGTGCTGGGCAACCCAGTGTCAAGTTATTGCGCGAGGCTTTAACGAAAGCGGCCAGTCTGGGTGTTCAGCGCTGGCATCTATCACTCAGTGATGAGGCCGGGTTCGTCGTGAGCGTGGCCATCGCCGAGGGCTTGGCGCCGGTTACTTAGGTGTCACCTCCCAGGAAGCGTGGGTCATCAGAGCCAATAGCTGTTCACCGGCAAGCATGACCGAGTGCACAGGTGTCAGGTGCTCGCCTGTTTTTAAAGCCTTTTTGGCCCGCTCGACAGCTTGCTCGAGCTGACGTGCACCGGTTAGCGCGAGTGCGCCGGATAATTTATGTAATACGCGTTGCAGCTGACTCAAATCATTGTCGCTAAGCGCCGCCGCGAGATCAGCAAGGTCCTCCTCGAGGCTGGCTTTGAGTAGATGATAAAGATCCATCGCCAAAACCCGTTGTCCGCGGACGCGTTCGATGGCGAGTTTTTGATCGAACAGGGATTCCGGGTTCGTGGTCGTCAAGGCTAAGTCGGACGTCTGATAGTCCACCCCTTGTTCCGCTAAAAGGTCCAGTTCCGGCGATGATGTCTCATTGTGGCCCAAGGCTGTGAGCTGCGTGGAGGCCGGGCTTTTAACGTTTGCTCCCAGGGACAGCTGTTGCCGCAGCTGTTGATGGGCCACGAACCTTTCGGGATGCGTGCTTGGCGCCTGATTACCCTTGTCGCTGACCACGGCGCACGCAGCCTGATAGTCAAAGAGAAGCTCGGGGACGCGACTCGCGCAACCGGCCTGACTTAAATGAACCGCGTCAATGAGCATCAGATCTGTCTCTGCGATCTTAATGGCGCGTTGGGTAAAGCGTTCGATCGGCAACAGTATGAATTTTCGGTCTAGATCGATGAGCAATCGCGTCAGTATGGCCCGATTTGGATCGAGCGCGTAAGTGGTCAATACGAAAATGAGGTTTTGAGATTGGGCAAGCGCTTTGGTTTCGGGCTCGCCAGGGGTTATAACGGATGGGTTATCCGCAGCGGTATGGCCGTTTGACATGAAGACTCCCGTGGCGGCTTAGCGACTGAAGACCCCGTGCTATGTTAAACACCGTTTCAGCCTGCTCGATCGTCGCACTGCCGCCTTTCGGTCAGGCATGGACTTAAACCTCAGTGCTGTCCGGTGCAAAGCCTTCAATCTTATGATCGAGCCAGTAGGCTGGCTTGTCTGCTTTAGCCTGCTTGTTTATGTGTTTAGGGTGCGCTTTCTCGTTTTTGATTGCGTCACCGCTTCCTTTGATCTGTCGTTATTCCGAATTGGACTGAGCTTAGAGGCAGTCAATGGTTCAAGGAAAGCCGGCATTCGATTAAGCTTTTGTAATCCATAACGGCCAGTGAGGCAAGGAGCCCATTATCCAGTACCCAACGATTGAAGAATGCGTCGGAGAAACGCCTTTGGTTCGCTTGCAGCGCTTACCGGGGACGACGAGCAATACCGTGCTCGCAAAGCTAGAGGGCAATAACCCGGCAGGCTCGGTCAAGGATCGACCCGCGCTGAGTATGATTCAGCGCGCAGAACAGCGCGGCGTGATTCAACCGGGAGATGTATTGATCGAGGCGACCAGTGGTAACACAGGGATCGCTTTGGCTATGGCGGCCGCGATAAAAGGATATCGTTTGAAATTGATCATGCCCGCGCATATGAGTGCCGAGCGCAAGGCGGCAATGCAGGCCTATGGTGCCGAACTGATTTTAGTGACGAAGCAAGAAGGCATGGAAGGCGCACGCGATCTTGCACAGTCTATGATGCAGGCCGGCGACGGTATTGTGCTGGACCAATTTGCAAATCCTGACAACCCACTTGCACACTATCATGGTACGGGGCCAGAAATCATGCGTCAGACGAATGGAGAGGTCACGCATTTCGTGAGTTCGATGGGGACCACCGGGACCATTATGGGGGTCGGTCGGTTTTTCGCTGAAGTCAAACCCGAAGTTGAAATCATCGGTTTGCAACCTGTTGAGGGCCAAGCTATTCCTGGTATTCGGCGCTGGCCCACAGCCTATCTTCCGAAGATTTATCAGCCAGAAGGCGTCGATCGAGTCATGGACATCGATCAGAAGGATGCCGAGGCCATGATGCGCCGGCTTGCTCGTGAGGAGGGGATCTTTGCTGGGGTTTCGTCCGGTGGTTCTGTGGCGGCGGCGCTTAAGATCAGTGAGCGCATCGAGAATGCAACCATTGTTGCCATTATTTGTGATCGAGGAGATCGTTACTTATCGACGGGTGTATATACTGCCGACTTGGCTTAAAATAACGGTACGGCCTTAAAGGATAATCTGGGGTCGTCCACCTAACATTGCCGGCTGCCATTATGCGAAAGAGGAAACTCCCGTTTACCGATGTCGGTCATACCTTGACGATTGAGGGTACCTGCGTCAGCGAAGACGGTCGATTTGCAATCCATGGGCTTTTGCCCGGGGAGCAAGCACTGATTGTTCCGTTGAAGAAGAAAAAGGGTCAGTGGGTGTGTCAATCCCAAAATATAGAACAGGATCATCCGGCGCGTGTGATCCCTGTATGCGCTCACGCCGCGCAATGCGGCGGTTGCGCCTTCCAGCATTTTGATCGATCGGCGCAACTGGTGTTTAAGCGTGATTGGTTACAGGCTTTATTCGATGACTGTCCGCCTGATACGTGGATCCCGACGCTTTCAGGTGATGCAGTTGGCTATCGAAGTAAAGCCCGCCTTGGGGTTAAGCATGTTGTTAAGAAGGGCCGAACCTTGATTGGTTTCCGAGAGGTCGGCTCAGCCTATATTACTGAGATGACGTCCTGTCAGGTATTGGTCCCGGAACTTGCAAGGCTGATTGAGCCGCTGTCTCGCCTGATTGACGGCCTAGACAGTCGCAGCACGATTCCTCAAATAGAAGTCGCGGCTTCGAGTGGCGCCGTAGCTTTGGTCGTTCGGCATCTGACCATTTTGCCGCCTGAGGACCTGGCGGCGTTTTTGGCATTTCAGGATGCGCACCAGGTTATGATTTTGTTGCAGTCCAAAGGGCCTGATTCGGTTAGGCCACTCAACGAAGAGGCCAACCCTTTGTTGCATTACCGCTTAGACGATCAAGGCTTGGTGTTTGAGTTTCATCCAATGGACTTTACCCAAGTTAATCAAGCCGTGAACCAGGAGATGGTGAACCTTGCCCTAGATTTACTCGACTTAACTTCGGAGGATCATGTCTTAGATGCCTTTTGCGGGATTGGTAATTTCTCCCTCGCGGTCGCTCAACGGGCCGCATCCGTGGTTGGTATTGAAGCATCCAGATCCAGTGTCGACAGAGCCAGCAGTAATGCCCAGCTCAATGGTTTGGGCAATGTGTCTTTTGAGGTTGCAGATCTCTACCAATCTGAAAGCGCGTCGCTTGTTTTGCCCCAGTTCAATAAAGCCCTTTTGGATCCACCAAGATCTGGTGCGGAGTTGGTTTGCCAGAAGCTTGTCGACAGTACATGCCAGAAAATAGTCTATGTATCCTGTAATCCAAAGACGCTGAGACGCGATGCAGACATTCTTTGTGCAGGGGGTTTTCAGTTGGATCAACTTGGGATGATCGATATGTTTCCCCACACCGCGCATATGGAATCGATCGCCTGTTTCAGTCGAGGCTCAAAAAATGGTTAAGGCAAGAGAGCAGCGAATTATTTTTGAAGCGGGTCAGTTTGATTTAACGCAGTGGTTGACTGAGCTGGGCGCAGACCGAGAAGACTTGGATCTAGACAGAATTAGTCGAGCCTGTGATCTGTCAGCGCAAGCTGAGGAAAAAGCCATTCAGTTGGGATCGGGTTGGCCGTCGGGTCGCAGTAGTTACTTTATGGGATTAGAAATTGCCGATCTTTTACGAGATTTTCGAGTTGATGAAGATGGCTTGATCGCAGCAATCGTTTATCGCGCCGCGAGAGAGAAGCAAATAACGGTTAATCACATCCGCAAGCAATTTGGCGAAAAGGTTTCGAGTTTGGTGGAGGGCGTGCTGAAAATGGCCGCCATAAGTAATATCCATATCTTGAAAAATGAGATGGTCTTGGGCGAGACGTCGGATCAGGTTGAGCAGGCCAAGAAAATGCTTGTGGCTTTGGTCGATGACATTCGCGTTGCACTGATTAAGTTGGCGGAAAGAACCTGTGCTATTAGGGCAGCCGGGCACGCAGACCGGAGCAAGCAATTAAGGCTCGCGCAGGAAATTTCTGAAATTTATGCGCCTCTGGCGCACCGTCTTGGTATTGGACATTTGAAATGGGAGCTAGAAGATCTCGCCTTTCGGTTTACAGAGCCCGATGCGTATCGCCGCATTGCGGCTTTGCTAGATGAAAAGCGGACTGTGCGAGATCGGTATATTGGCTCGGTGCTTGAAGCGCTTGAGTCCAAGCTGGGGTTCGTCAAGCTCAATGCAAGCCTTGAAGGTCGGGCAAAGCACATCTGCAGCATATGGAAAAAGATGAGCAGGAAAGGCATCGCCTTTTCTGAAGTCTATGATGTTCGCGCGATTCGAATCTTGGTCAACTCATCAGATGATTGCTATCGGGCTTTAGGGATCGTGCACAACCTTTGGCGAAACATACCGAATGAGTTTGACGATTACATTGCAAATCCCAAAGACAATGGCTACCAGTCGCTCCATACGGCGGTAATCGGCCCGGAAGGAAAAATCTTGGAAGTTCAAATACGAACGGAAGGGATGCATCATGAAGCCGAGTACGGGGTCTGCGCGCACTGGACCTATAAGGAAAAGTCGCCAACAGGCCGCGTTGAACGTTATGAACGCCGTTTATCATGGTTGCGGCAAGTGATTGAATGGCAAGATGAGGTCAAGAACTTGCCCGAGTCGGCGAGTGAGATGATGGCGAATGTAAGTCTCGACCGAGTTTATTTGTTTACCCCAGATGGCCATGTTATCGACATGCCGCCTGGGGCAACCCCGGTTGATTTTGCCTACAAGGTCCACACTGAGATTGGTCATAAGTGTCGTGGCGCGAAGGTCAATGGCAAGGTGGTGTCGCTCAACCAGGCTTTGATCTCAGGCGATCATGTTGAGGTGATTACGGGCGATGAGGCCCTGCCCAGGCGCGAGTGGCTCCATGCACATTTAGGGTATGTGACAACCTCTAAGGCGAAAACAAAAATCCAAGCTTGGTTCGGGCTTCGGGAACGCAAAAAGAACCTCGAGGAAGGTCAGCGGCTCGTTGAAGCGGAGCTCCGGCAATTGGGGATTGATGCAGCACGGAAAGTTTTGATCGGTGCGGCTTTTGGTTTTTCAGATGAGGAAGAATTCTTGGTTGGCCTTGGCCGCGGTGACCTTCAGTTATCAGACGTTGCTGAATGGGTGGCTGTTAATGAATTGGACATCCGTAAGTCCTCGCAGCTTCCCCTTGGTTTTGACACGGATCTCGCGCCTAGATTGATTAAAGGTCTGGGCGGTCGAGCACATGAGATTGCAAAGTGTTGCAACCCAGTACTTGGAGATTCTATCGCGGGTATTATCAGCGACACAGGGATTGTTGGCGTACACGTCCAAGAATGCGTCGAGGTGCTTCAGGGCGATGCTTATGGTCGGTTGATGCGACTGTCTTGGCAAGAAGGTGCCCAAGCTGTCTTTTCCGTTGACTTAAAAGTCGAAGCCTACGATCGTTCTGGTCTTCTGTTTGACATAACCGCGTTGTTTGTCAAAGAGGCTATAAACGTGATTAGGTTACATTCTGTTACGGACCAGGTTGCACAGCGCGTTGATATTGATATGACGATTGAAGTTGAATCTTTGAAAACCTTGATTAAGGTTTTGGAAATGATGCAAAAAATTCCGAATGTTGTGTCCGCGCGTCGATTCACAAGTTAAAAATAAAGCTAAAAAGGGTAAGGGAATATTATGCGATTAATCTTGTTAGGTGCGCCGGGTGTTGGCAAGGGAACTCAGGCGCAGTTCATTACTGAAGCCTACGGTATTCCGCAAATTTCAACTGGCGACATGTTAAGACAGGCGATTAAGGATCAAACGCCGTTGGGACTCGAAGTGAAAGGGGTGATGGATCGCGGCGAGTTGGTAACCGACGACATCATTATCAACTTAGTAAAAGAGCGCTTGCAACAGGACGATTGCCAAGAGGGCTTTTTGTTCGATGGGTTTCCTAGAACGATTCCTCAGGCCGAAGCATTAAAAAATGCCGGTATTGAAATTGATCATGTAATCGAGATCACGGTGCCGGATGAGGAGATTATAAAGCGTTTGAGTGGACGCCGCGTTCATCCGGGTTCGGGTCGGACGTACCATGTTTTATACCATCCGCCTAAAACAGCGAACATCGACGATGAAACAGGCGAGGCGCTCGTTCAGCGAGATGACGATCAAGAAGAAACGATTCGGGATCGTCTTCGAGTTTATCTCGATCAAACCGAACCGCTTGTCGCGTTTTATAAATCCCTCGCAGCACAAACCGGCGCGCACTACACGATGATCGATGGACAAGGGACGACCAACGACATTAAGTCTATGGTTCAAAAAACACTTAAGGTACTTTAAGCCTCGGCTCAGAACACGCGTGAGAAAATTAACGTTGGTTTTTGTTGTATTTTCTTTGAAAAAAAAAGGTGTGCAAAGCCAAGAGAATTTTCTAAACTTGACCCCAGCGCATCGATGTTACCCCAGCTCTGAATTACGCTATGATTCTGAGTTATGCCGAGGAGATGCTTCATAGCTAAAATGAGTGAGTCTTAAAAGTAAAAGTCACTAAAGGAGTATTAA
>JABGWC010000190.1 GCA_018645765.1 Gammaproteobacteria bacterium
AATAATATTCCGGTTGATGCTTATACCGATCGCGGCATTGTGGTGTTTAACACGCCCGGCGCCAATGCGAATGCGGTTAAGGAGCTGGTTGTCGCTGGAATGCTGTTATCCCGTCGCGGCATCGTCCAAGGCATTGACTATGTTTCGGGCTTGTCTGAGGTTACTGATACGGCGGCCCTGAACACGCAGGTCGAAGCCAGCAAGAAGACGTTCAAGGGCTCAGAGCTCAAAGGCCGAACCTTAGGGGTGCTGGGGCTGGGGGCGATTGGCTCGATGGTGGCGGACATTGCGCTACAACTCGACATGAACGTTTTGGGTTTCGACCCGGCATTGTCGGTTGATTCGGCATGGCGGCTATCGAGCCGAGTGCAAAAGATGGACAGCATTGAGGCGTTGTTTGCGCGCTCTGACCTGGTAACGTTGCATGTGCCGGCCTTGCCTGAAACGGATAAGATGGTCAACGCAACGCTCCTTGCCGCAATGAAGCCTGGCTCGGTACTGCTGAATTTCGCCCGCGGTGAGATTGTTGATACGGCAGCGATCAAAGCGTCGCTTACAAATGGCCAACTGGGGCAATACATTTCCGACTTCCCCGTACCAGAACTCGTCAATCTGCCAGGTGTTCTGGCAACGCCTCATTTGGGTGCCAGCACCGATGAAGCAGAAGATAATTGCGCGATCATGGCGGCCGATCAATTAATGGACTTCCTGACCAACGGCAATATTAAAAATTCGGTCAACTTCCCCAATTTGCATTTAGAGCGAAGCCAATTGGGGTGCCGAATTGCCTTGTCGAACCGGAACGTGCCTCGGATCTTGGGTCGTGTCTTGTCGGAATTAGCGGACAGGAACATTAATGTGATCGACATGATCAATAAGAGTCGTAACGAAATCGCGTATAACTTGATCGATATTGAAAGCGGGCCTTCAGAGGAGCTGCAAAAGGCACTATCGGCTATCGATGATGTCATCAATGTGCGGTTGCTGGCTTAAGCTATAAAGCCTCTGTTGCGTTTAAAAGCGGTCCAGTCGCGTCGAGTGGGCCAGATCCCTGGGCAGCGGGCTGGGCGCACCGCAGACGGCGCTCACAATGGCTTCTGCCGCGAGGGGCGCATGCGTTGCCCCATGTGAGCCAAGCCCCATCAGCGCGTAACACGCCGGGGCTGGCCCTGACGTTTGACCCATGGAATGATCCATCCTTGCTGTTTTAAGGGTGTGGGCCGGCAGCAGCCCGGCCCCGATAACCCGATCTGAAAATACTGTACGGATGCCGGCGTGCGGGGAGGCCAAGGTGAAGTCACGATGCTGAAGGGTCTGCGCAAGATCCGAGATTAGGCGATCGGTATCAAGCAACCGGGTTTGCGGATCACTGCCGTCGAGTTCGTAAGTACTGCCCACTAAGAAGTCTTGGCCGCCGAGGTACGTGATATTGATGTCCCCGGTTAAAAACTCCGGCAAAGTGTGCTTGGATCGAATGAGAATACTCTGACCCCGTACATTTCGTAGGGCCAGACTCGTTAGGGCGTGCATGCCCGTGCCAGCCGCCAGGAGCGTGACGTCCGCCTGTGATAGGGCCTGACCGGCTGCATCATAGAGCCGCATTTGACCCTGACTGGGTTTCAATTCGCAGACCTTTGCGCCTTGGAGGCCCGCCGGAGGGAGGCTCCGCCAAATGCCTGCTTGATGGTAAATTGCTTCATTCCCGATTTGCTCAAGATAGTTATCCGGAAAGAGTTGGCTGAGACGCTGCATTCTTTGGATCTTGGCAGGCGTTGCGCTGTGCCAGTGTAGCGGCCTGCGCTGAACGCGTTCTTGGTTGTGCAAGGCAAAGTAACAGCCGGCAATTGAAAATTCCGACTGCCGATCGCGCTGAAGCGATAATTGTGGGTAAATATTTAAAGCCGGTTGGCTTGAGGCGCCCGGGTGATTCGGGTCGGCCAGAATGATCGGTTGAATGTCGAAGCGATTAAGACTCCCAGCAAGGCTTTGCCCCGCAATACCCGCGCCGATAATTTGCACGGATGGCCGTTTCAGTCGTTGACCGCGCCAATCGCCTGGGGCCTGGGCAAACAAGAGTTCCCGTTTGCGCCCCCAGCCTTGCCGCTTCTCAATTCTAAATCCGGCGGCTCGTAAGCCTTGTTTCACGACGCCTGCGACCGAGTAGGTGCTGGCGGATGCGCCCGGTTGCGCCAAACGTTGCATTCCCTCGAAGATAAATTGGTTAAAGAGTTCAGGGTTTTGGCTGGGTTTAAAACCATCAAGGTAGAAGACATCCACTTTGGCATCGAGTCTTGGGAGTGCCGTTTGAGCGTCTTCAAAAATCAGGGTTAACCGGACTTTATCTGTGAACCAAACCACGTGCCAAGCTGCAAGACCTACGGGATAGATCTCGAGTAGTCGCGTGCTTGCTTTGGTTTTGGTTAAAGCATGAACCCGTTTTAAAGCAGCCAGGGTGGGTGGTGAACGCTCAACGGCGATATAATGCAGTTGCGCGGTAGTGCTTGATTGCTCCCACAGCGCGACGGTCTGTAAGAAATTATGGCCGAAACCAAAGCCAAGCTCTAACAAAACGATCAGATCGGCTTGCTGAGCGCGGGCCGGCAGTTGATGCTGGCCCGGGAAGACCCATTGTTTTTCCTTGGTTGGGTCACCTTGCGACCAATAACTGTCGTCAAACTCGACCGACGAAGGCGTGTCTTGCTGCCAGGTAATCTCGCTCACCTTGGTGCAATAAGGGTTATCGGGTTGCATCACTCAGCGCTGCTAAATGTCCTGGGTCTAGTATCCACTCACTCCAAGAACCAGGGTACAAAGCAGGTTCTGGGTAGCCCGCTTCAAGTAGTGCAAGGATCATTTGGGTTGCCGTGACGCCCGACCCACAATAGCAAACCAAGGATAGTGCGTCGCCTAGACCCGCACTGGTAAATTGTTTGGTCAAATCAGTGGCATTTTTAAATCGCCCGTTTTCTAGATTATCCAAGAAGGGCAGGTTCATCGCCCCGGGAATATGGCCAGCAATCGGATCAATGGGTTCATGATCACCTCGAAAACGGGCTGGGTCGCGAACGTCGATCAACCGGATATTTGGGTCGTTCCAGTCTGGCTGTCGAACGACCTGGGTCAGTGGTGGTTGCAGCACAAAGGGTGCTGGTTGCGGCGCGGGTAAGTCTTGGGTGGTAGGTTGATCCTGCGCCCGCCAGTCGTCATACCCGCCATTGAGAACCTGGACGCTTTCGTGACCCAGCCATCGCAGCAGCCACCAGATTCGCGCGGCAAACGCGCCATGATTTTGATCATATGCGACCACTTGTGTGCCACTTTGAATCCCGATTCGGCCGAGCTTATGGCTGAGCAGATCCCGGCTAGGCAGCGGATGTCGCCCGGTCTGATTGGGAATAACCGGGCCGCTGAGGTCATCATTCAAGTGCAGGTAATGTGCGCCGGGGATATGATCTTCAAGGTACTGTGTTAAGCCGAGCGTTGGCGCGGTAAGGTCGAAGCGGCAATCGATTACGACCAAGTCGTTGACCGTATCGAGGCTGTGTTTAAGGTCTTGGCAGCTGATTAAGTGAGACATTAGCCGCCGCCCTTTAGGGCCTGAATGCCCTCGTCGGCGAGGATCGTTAAGATTTTTTCGCGCTGATCGCCTTGGATTAGAATCTCTGAGCCGTTGAGACTGCCGCCAACCCCGCAGGATTTTTTTAAACGCTGGCAAAGTTGTTTCAGCTCAGGCGGACTCAAAGTCAAACCGCGGATAATTGAGACGGGTTTCCCGCTACGGCCCTTGATTTCTCGGTGCACCCGAACCGCGCCATCAGTAACCAGGCGATTGGTTTGGTTTCGACAGACGCAGTCTGCTTTGGGCCGTTGGCAGTCAGGACACAGGCGACCTTGGTCGGTGGAGTAGACGGCCACGCTTAACCTTCGTGGTAGATGAAAAGTTCTAAAGCGCTATCTTGATCTCGAATTTTGCAGAGATTGACCAGCTCAAAGAGAAACTTTAGCAGGTCCTCAGAGTTTAGTTCGAGTTCCTCTATGGCCGCGCAGGTTCGCCATTGTGCCATTAGCGTCTCAATGGCGTCATCTTCAAGGGTTGCGAGTTTTTCTGAGAAGCGAGGGTCCACACCCAACAGAAAAGGCCCTTCCTCTGCCAGGGCACGCACCAAGAACTCAAAGCTCGCAGCCTCGTCAAGGAGCAAGCCATGGATCAAGGCGTACAGCGGTAGTCGAGCTTCTCGGTGCAGTGGGCCAGCGCTTAAGCACAGGGCCACCTCATCGGGCGGGTCATCTGGCGCTAACGCCTCAATGTCCTCAGGTAAGCCAAGCAGGAATACATCGGGCATGGTTTAAATTTTAAGCAATGGGGCTGACGTGATCAGCTTGTAAGCCCTTGTCGCCCTCGGTCACAACAAACGTGACGCGCTCGCCGTCAGTAAGACTGCGTCGACCTTGGCCTTTAATATTGCGGAAATGAACGAAGATGTCGTCCCCCTGATCCCGCGTGATAAAACCGTAGCCTTTTTTGGTGTTAAACCACTTAACAGCGCCTTCCTCGAAGTCTTCTTCAGAGAAGTCGTCATAATCATCATCATCGTCGTCGGAACCCTGACTGGCGCTAGACTGGGTTTGAGCAACCAACAAAACCGCTGTCAGAATGCCTAAAAACAAGATGGCAAACCGCCCCCAGGCTGCAGGGTCCGTGGGTAGGCTAAAAGATTGGTGAGCAAGATAGCCGAGCGCCAAAGAAGTGAGCGCGGCCATAACCAGTGAGATCAGTAATTTGGTAAACATGGTGACCTTTAAGACATGAATTGAGGGCGTAGATCATACTGGTTCCGAGCGGTACGTTAAAGGCCGTCTGCTCGATTAACTGCTTTAAGGTATCGTTCGATGGTTTTAGGCAATCCAAGCCAGAGAGCATCAGTAATCAATGCGTGACCGATAGAAACCTCTTTCAGCGCAGGAATCCCGGCAACAAACGAGGGTAAATTAACGAGATTCAAGTCGTGCCCGGCATTGACGCCAATGCCTGCTTGGTCTGCTGCGCGAGCGGTCTCTTGGTAATCAGCAAGGCCATCGCGTGGTTGCTCTGGGTTGAAGTGTTCGGCGTAAGGGCCGGTATACAGCTCAACGCGCTG
>JABGWC010000160.1 GCA_018645765.1 Gammaproteobacteria bacterium
AAGCGTATTGCTCACCGGTGTTTCACCCGATGGCAGAAGGCATCGCGCGACAAGGGATGGTCATTGTTCGGGACTATCTGGTCCGGGCCGTCGCCAATGGCGCTGATCTTGACGCGCGAACGCAGATGCAAATTGCCTCGATGATGGGGGCCACGGCGTTTCAAAAGGGTTTGGGTGCAATGCATGCCTTAGCACACCCGCTGGGTGCGTATCACAATGCACATCATGGCCTGCTTAACGCGATTTTGATGCCCTATGTACTGCAAGCCAATCGGTCCGTAATCGAGGCGCCGCTCGCATTGCTCGCGCATCATTTACAGGTTGGCAGCACTTATGAGGACTTTCTGGCGTGGGTGTTGGCCCTGAGAGATGAAGTGGGTATTCCGCATCGGTTAACCGAGGTGATTTCTGAAGCGGTGGACGTGCCCGCCATCGCGCGTGCCGCGATCCTTGATCCGTCTGCGGCAACCAATCCAATCCAATTCAAAGCGATGGATTTTGAGCGTGTCTTGCGTGCTGCAATGAGCGGTGTGGTTGATTCTGCATCAGTCTAGGCATGAGGGGGACGACAAAGGGCTCAGACAAAAGCTGCTCTGCATCTGAGCGGTTGTCTGAGCGCCTAATCAGGGCGACAGACTACTGGCGTTTTTTAGCCGTAACAAGGCGGCTCAATGAACCCGGTAGCAAGCCCATCTGGATAGCGCTTCAATGAGGCGCTTCTTGAGACGTTTGTGGACGCCAATTCTGAAACAAACCAGGTCTTCACAACGGGTTCTATCGAGACCTTAGGGGGGCGCGCAACAAGTGGTAATGCCTTGTTGCGCCGGTTTTAGGGTTACGTCCCGCTTTTTAAGCCCCGGTCGCAGGTTCTGCAACGAACATTGGGATCACGCGATCCGTCTTAGCTTGGTAGTCGTTATAAGGTGGAAAGGCGGCAGCGCTTGCTTGCCAAAGGGCCGCGCGCTCGTCGGCATCAAAAACTTCTCGCACGACCATGGGGGTCACCTCGGTGGCATCTCGAATCTCAACGTCGGGGTGGGCACGGAGGTTGTAGACCCAAACCGGGTTTTTGGGCTGTCCGCCCATCGAGCCGATTAGGACATAGCGTTGATCGACTTTGACGCGCATTAAAGGAATTTTTCGAACAGCGCCCGTTTTACCACCTTTATGCGTGACGATGATGCAGGGCATTCCTGTGTCACGGAGGGGCGTTGCTTTGGTGCCGCCACTGCCTTCGTAGGCTTCGACATGTTCTCGCACCCAGTCAATTTTGGGGGGTAGGTATTCGCTCATAGGGTTATCCGGATCATTGGTGGTTGGAAGCCAAATCATGGCAGACAAGGCAATTTTGGCCAAGGCCTGATGCGGCATTCCGGCGACTTTTGGTTTGTTCTAAAGACGTGCCCAGGTTAGGGTACTTTTCAAGGCAGGCCAATGGCATTCCTAGATCGCCAGCCTGAATTACCGCGGTTTAGGGATAAGCGCTTGTGTGCGCAGGAGGATTAAAACCTTACGTCAAATTGAGGCTTTTGACCGACCCTGCGGTCTTCATTGGCGGCAAAGTCGCAAGCACCTCTAATAACGTAGGCTCGATTTTTAATGGCCTGTGCAATTTACGGGCAAGTGCAATCTTCATGATGACTATTAGGATCGTAAAATGATAAAAATCACAGGGTTGAAAGTTCTTCATAAAATGGATTGGGTCAGCCGCCGGAAGGCCTCGAGCGCTTGGTGCGCGCTGTTAACCATCGTCGTAACGCTGCTCCTGACGCCCGTGTCGGCGGCTGAAGCGCCGGGTTCACTGGATGCTCAGCTGTCGCCGCGCGACTCGAATAGCGTCGCGATTGAACAGTTATTGAACGGGCTGCATCGTGCCGCGGCCGAGTCAGATACTCAAGATTACTTTGCGCGCTACACCGAAGAGGCCGTTTTTTTGGGCACGGACGCGAGCGAGCGATGGTCGATCGCCGAGTTTAAAGCCTATGCGGCGAAACCCTTCTCAGAAGGCCGCGGTTGGCGCTATGACGTTGTTTCAAGGCATTTGGTGCCCACAGGAAATCCTGGCATATACGGTTTTGATGAAGTGCTCAGCAACGAAAAGCTGGGACTCTGCCGAGGCTCCGGACTGGTCGTGTTCGATGGTACGCGCTGGCGGGTCGCGCAGTATGTCTTGTCGATGCTGATACCCAACGCCATCGCGGCATCCGTTGGCCGTGAGACGGTTAAGGCCCTCGAGCAAGTCGGCCAATAGGCTTTTCTGTGAGGGCTGGTGGGTTTGCAGCCGAGGACCTCGTTTGAGCGACGGCTGAGGCGTCTGCGCTTGGCATTACTGATTTGCCTGACAAACCGGTGCCTGGCGGTGACTTGGTCTTGGGTCGTGTGGCTCAGTATCAAGGAGCTCTTAACGCTCGCTCGAAAAGGATTCGGGCGCGCCTCGGATATGCACAGCCTAAATCGATTGTCTTAACGAACAAAATTGCTTGCAGGAGGCTGTGCTCAAGGTCGGAGCGGGTTATAGTAGGATGGAGTGTTTTAGGTGGCGAGAGTATGAAGTTTTTCATTGGCCTGTTCGGTGTGACCGTTTGCGTCCTGGGCGGCTACAAGTGGTCCGGTGGGTTTCTACATCAGCTGTGGCATCCTTCAGAGTATTTGATTATCGCCGGTGGCGCTATATTTTCTCTGGTGATCGGCAGCAGCATGGATACGATCAAAGGCATTGGCCGGGACTTCAAATTTGTCCTGCGAGGCACCAAATTCAAGGGTGAAAGTTACCTCGAACTGTTTAGCTTTTTATACTTATTGTTTGATAAGGGCAGACGCAGTGGCATGTTGGCGCTGGAGGACGATGTTGATCGACCAGAAGACAGTGAGATTTGGCAGCAATTCCCTGCAATCCTGCACAACCATCACGTCAAAGATTTTGTTTGCGACATTTTGCGAATTAAGATTCTGGGCAATCTTAATGTCCACGAAATCGAAGCACTCATGGATATCGAGCTGGATACCCATCACCACGAAGCGCTGCAACCCTCCGGCGCGATGCAATCTATGGCGGATGGCTTGCCGGCATTTGGCATCGTGGCAGCCGTGATGGGCGTTGTGATTACGATGGGTTACATTACGGAACCGCCAGAAGTGCTCGGTGTGAAGGTTGGCGCCGCATTGGTCGGAACCTTTGTGGGGGTTTTACTGGCCTATGGCTTTGCCGGACCGATTGCGAGTGCGTTGAAAAATGTTGCCGAGGAAGACGGCGCTTATCTGATTTGCATCAAAACCTGCCTCATTGCCGACATTCAGGGCTATCAGCCCAATATGGCGCTGGAATTCGGACGTAAAACGGTGCCGTCAGTGGCCAGGCCCACATATGGCGAGTTGGATGAGCGCATTCGAGAAGTGAAAGCTTCTGTTAAAAAGTCAAGCTAAGCGGCAAGCGTGGAACCCTCTAAACCGACCACGATTATCGTCAAGCGCATTAAGAAAGGCGATCATGCCCATCATGGTGGTGCTTGGAAAATTGCCTACGCTGATTTTGTGACGGCGATGATGGCGTTTTTTCTGATGCTTTGGCTCTTAGGCTCCTTGAGTGACGCAAAGAAAATGGGGTTATCCCGGTTTTTTTCGTCACCCAGCGCGATGGTGAGTTCTGGCGGCACAAACAGTTCCGTCATCGATTTCACCGGCGAGCCAAGGCCGGAGTCAGAATTTGATCCAGACCCGTCGGAGGTTGCAAAAGCAAACTCGGATCAAGTGATTGAGCTCGATGAACTCTTGCTCCAGTTAAAAGAGCAAATTGAAACCAGTGAAGCGTTCAAAGATTATAAAGATCAGTTGAAGCTGGACATCACCATCGAAGGGCTTCGGATTGAGATGATCGATGATGAAGACAGGCCAATGTTCGACGTAGGCAGCCCGAAGCTCAAGGGATACGCTGAGTTAATGCTCAAAACGCTAGGCGGAACGATCGCACAGGTTCCAAATCGCGTGAGTGTTGCCGGTCATACCGATGCGCGCACCTATAGCGCTGGTCGGCGGGAATACAGTAACTGGGAACTCTCAGCAGATCGTGCCAACGCCGCAAGACGCGCGTTAGCGCAGAGCCTACCCAAGGACGTTAAATTCGGTCGGGTCGTTGGCTTGGCCGATTCTGTGCCGTACGACAAGACTGATCGTTATAGTGCGACCAACCGGCGAATCAGTATCGTTGTACTCAATGCGGCGACCGAGCGCGCCATTGGGCTGCGCGAAGACCT
>JABGWC010000066.1 GCA_018645765.1 Gammaproteobacteria bacterium
AGATAGCCTAAGCTTTGGCGCACCCACTGCTGTTGAAACCGAGCTGGCTTTAAAAATCCAACAGCATCTACCCAGCATGGAAATGATGCGCATGGTGAGCTCCGGCACTGAGGCTACGATGAGCGCCATTCGTTTGGCGCGCGGCTTTACTGGGCGCGATAAAATCCTCAAGTTTGAAGGCTGTTACCACGGCCACAGTGACAGCCTTTTAGTCAAAGCCGGCAGCGGCGCGCTGACGATCGGTGAACCAGACTCTGCAGGGGTCCCGATTGATCTTGCCAGGCTTACCTTGACGCTCCCATACAACAATCTTGAGGCGGTCGAGCAGCTTTTTGCTGTGGATGGCAGCAACATTGCGGCGATCATCGTGGAGCCCATCGCGGGCAATATGGGCATGATCTGCCCAGTACCCGGCTTTCTTGAAGGCCTCCGAGCGATTTGTGACCAGCATGGCGCGGTTCTAATTTTTGACGAGGTCATGACCGGGTTTCGAGTGCATATTGGTGGCGCACAAGGGCTGTACAACGTTCGTCCAGATCTCACGACGCTCGGCAAGGTCATCGGCGGCGGCCTGCCCGTTGGCGCGTTTGGTGGGCGTTCTGACATCATGCAGTGCATTGCCCCCCTTGGCCCGGTCTACCAGGCTGGAACCCTCTCAGGCAACCCCATCGCTATGGCGTCTGGGCTTGCGACCCTGACCGCGCTTGAGACACCTGATTTTTTTCAGAATCTGCATGCAATGACCCAAAGGCTCACCGAGGGGTTATCAACCCTGGCCATCGCCGCAGGGGTGGGCTTGAGCACGATTGGACAAGGCGGCATGTTCGGTTTCTTTTTTTCCAATCAAGGCCCGGTCTCAAACTTTGAGGCGGTCATGGCGGGTGACGCTGATCGATTTAATCGTTTTTTTCATAACATGCTCGATCAAGGGGTTTATCTCGCGCCATCGCCCTTTGAAAGCGGGTTTGTTTCAGCCAGTCACACGACCGAGGATATTGACCAAACCCTTAGGAAGGCCGAGCGCGCCTTGCAATCACTTTAAACCCGACTTCAACAATAGGAACATTTTATGAGCATTGATCTGTATGGTATTGGTAACGCACTGGTTGACTCTGAATACATAGTCTCTGAAGCAATCCTTTCGCAGACCGGTTTTGCAAAAGGCACCATGACGTTAGTTGATGCCGAGCAGCGCCAGCATCTCATTGCGCTCTTAGAAGACACCTCAAACATTACGTTATCGAAACGTGCGGGTGGCGGCTCCGCTGCCAACACGGTTGTGACCACCGCGCTTTTAGGGGGCAGCACGTTTTACAGCTGCAAGGTGTCGAATGATGAGACGGGTGATTTCTTTGCTCAGGACTTATCTGACCTCAGCGTTGCGTCCAACCTAGCCGAAGCACGACCGGCGGGGGTCACTGGGGAATGTATCTCGATGATCACACCCGACGGCGAACGAACCCTTGTAACCCATCTGGGGATCACCGAAACCCTGTCCACCGCTGAGGTTGATGAAACACTACTGGCAAGCGCCCAGTACCTTTACATCGAAGGCTATTTGGTCACCTCACCGTCCGCACTCGAGGCGGTTCTTAAAACCCAAGCCATCGCCCAGCAGCATGGTGTCAAAGTCGCACTAACCCTCTCAGATGTCGGTTTGGTTGAGAATTTTAAGACTGAATTTAATACTTTATTTCAAAACGGGGTCGATCTGGTGTTTTGCAACGAAGACGAAGCCAAACTTTGGACGGGTTATAGCGATCGCGATCAGGCCGCGCAAGCGCTCATCAGTTATGCCGCAAGCTTTGCCATGACACTGAGCGGGGATGGTGCAATCGTTTCTGGCAGCACCGGCGAGCCCGTTTTTGTCCCAGCAGACAAGGTCCAGGCCCTCGATACAACTGGCGCTGGGGATACCTTTGCGGGGGGCGTCCTGTATGGCCTCGCGCGCGGCGCGCGCTTAGAAGATGCCACCGCGCACGCGCACCTGTTAGCAAAGCGTGTTGTCAGCCGGTTCGGTGCAAGACTGAATCGCCAAGAAGTGCTCGAGATCACAGGGGCCTAAGTGAACGGTTCCGCGTTCGGTACGGCAGGGGCCGCGCCGAATCCCGCGGGCGTACCATCGGCATAGCGCATTTCACTGATCGTAATGCCGTAGAGCTCTGACAAATGGGCAGGGGTAAGCACCGCACTTGGCGAACCAAATGCCAGTTGATCGCCTTGCTCGGTTAATAAGCAAACCTGATCATAACCTTGTGTTGGCTGACCTAAATCATGAACCACCGAGATGATTGACACCGGGTGATCGGCTAAAACCTGCGCCAACAATCGACGCACCCCAACTTGATGCGCAATATCGAGCGCTGCAAATGGCTCGTCTAAAAGCAGCAGTGCCGGGACCGGACTTGACCAGATTTGGGCTACCGCTCGCGCCAAATGGACCCGCTGCCGCTCGCCACCGGACAGGCTAAGCATTGACCGCTGAGCGAACGCATTCAGCTGTAAGGCATCCATCACCTCGCGAACGATCCGGGCAACGCTTGCAGGCTTAGCCTGAAAGGGATAACGCCCAAGACCAATGACTTCTTCAACGGTGAACGGGAATCGTAGCTCTGAGCTTTGACTTAAAGCCGAGATTCTCTGAGCTCGCTCAAGCGGTTGGAAGGCCGAAGGCGGCTTCCCAAAAACGGCCAAACAGCCCGAGGAGGCCTCTGCATCACCCGTAATCAGCCCCAGCAAGGTGCTTTTGCCGGCACCATTGGGTCCCATAACCGCCAAATGCTGACCTAACCCGAGTTCTAAAGTCACGCCCTTTAAAATACTACGACCATTAATGTCCAATCCAACTTGATCCAGTACCAAGATCACAACCAGAGCCCCTTAGACCAGCGGGCGACTAAAATAACAAATACGGGTGCACCCAGCAGCGTGGTGACAATCCCAACCGGCAACTCAACCGGCGCCAACAAAGATCTGCTAAACAAATCAGCAGCAACCAACAAACCGCCACCAATAATCGCAGAAAAAGGCAGTACAACCACATGCTTTGCGCTGAACGTCATGCGGACTAAATGCGGCACAATCAGCCCAACAAAAGCAATGATCCCCACTAGACTGACCGAAATCCCAGTGATGAGCGCCGACCATAAAATGACTTCGATTCGCCGCGGAACCACCGAGATGCCCAAATGCGCCGCCTCTCGATCGCCCAAGATCAATACATCTAGCACCGAGGATAAGCTCATCAGCCGGAGCATTGCCGGAATAACCAACAATCCAACGGCCACCTCTGTCCAGCCAACATGATTAAAGCTGCCAAGCGCCCAGAACGACACCGATCGCAGCGTTTGGTCTGGTGCCAGATAGGACATCAACCCAACCCCGGCGAGACAAATAGCGTTGATCGCAATCCCGGCCAATAAAATCGTGGACAAATCAGGTTGTCGACCGCCGATCACCAATACCAGCAACGTCGCAATCGACCCACCCAAAAATGCGCTGCCAGACAGACCAAGCAGGCTGAAACCCATTTGCGACACGAAAACAATATAGATCGCCGCGAAGAGTGCGGCTCCGCCAGAAATACCAATTAAGGCTGGATCGGCTAAGGGGTTTCGAAACACGCCCTGAATCCCGGCGCCAGCAAGCGCTAGCCCACCTCCGAGCAGGGTTGCCAAAAGCGCTCTTGGCAAGCGGACTTCGCCCACAACCGTTTGCGTAAGCGAACCCTGCCGCCAAATATCCCCGAAATTCAGCTCGGTGTAGCCCGACCCAAGACTTAAAACAAAGAAGAGCGCCCAGACGAATACCAAAAACCCGAACCAAAGCCAACGCTTCACAACAAGCCACCTTGATCGAGGCAGACCGGCAATGACTTACTAATCGCAGCATAGGGCAATCGGAAACCTACTTTAAAGGCTCTAATCAAAACACCCTGCGCTTGCGCCTCGACAAGTCGTGCGCCATAAGCCGGATCAATGTCCAAAGCAGGCGCAACACGATGAATGCCCGAATGTTGTACACAAAAAACTAACGCCGCTTGTAATCCTTGCGCTTTTGCTGAAATTAGCGCGGAAAGATGCTTGAGCCCTCGCTCAGAAGGCGCATCCGGAAACAGACCCAAGCCCTTCGATTTGAGGTAGGTTACGCTCTTAACCTCCATCAGCATCGCGTTGCCCTGCGGATACATCAATCTAAAATCGACTCTGCTATCTAAAAATCGATGCTCTCGCACAACCTCACTATGGCCCTCAAAACCTTCCAATTGACCCCGATTGAGCGCATCAGCGACCAAATCATTGGCACGCCTAGAATGGATACCGATTCGGTGTCCTTGATGGCATACAATTTCCAGCGTAAAACGCGTTCGCCGCTTAGGATCATTAGACTCAGACAAATAGACCTGGTCTCCGGGCTTCCAGCAATTCGTCATGGCCCCAGTATTCGGGCAATGAGCCGTGATAATCTCACCCCCTTGCAACTGAACATCGGCCAAAAACCGCTGATAACGCCTCAGCAAGGTTCCAACTTGCCAGCTGCCTGCAAGTAATTTCAAGATCTAAACCTCACCATCCGTTCAAGTGCCTGTTGCAATACCGCCCGGGGCTGCGCGTAACTAATTCGCACGTAATGCTGCGCATCATGATCGCCAAAATCAGTACCTGGCGTGATCGCCACGCCCTCTTGCTCAAGCAAGTCTCGGCAGTAATCATCGGCAGAGCCGAAGTGCTCAGGCAGCTTTGCATAGAGGTAAAACGCGCCATCCGGCAACACCGGCACCTGCAAGCCTGTTTCCGCAATATTCGAAAGCATCAAATCGCGACGCTCTGCCAAAATGTCACGCTGCGCATCTAATTGCGCGAGCACCGACGGTTCGAAGGCCGAAAGCGCGGCGTATTGCGCCGGCACCGACGGACAAATCGTCAAGTTCTGAGCAAGCCTAATCAATGGCGCTTCCGCGCCGTCCGGCGCAACCACCCAACCTAACCGCCAACCCGTCATCCCGAAATATTTCGAGAAGCTGTTCACCACGAAAGCATCATTTGTAACCGACAGCGCGGAAACACGCTTTGTTGGACCGTATTCTAACCCTTGATAAATTTCATCTGAGACCAAAAACCCATTTTTTTCTTCAACCACTTTCGCCACCGCTTTGAGCGCCGACCTAGACAGACTTGTGCCGGTCGGGTTGCCAGGCGATGCCAGCAGAAGGCTCACCGTGTTGGACTGCCAGGCTTTGGCAACGGTGCTGGCACTGAACTGAAACCGTTCATCAGGGCCCACCGCACAAGATTGTGCGATCCCTGAAAAGGCTTCGATAAACCGTCTATTCGAAGGATAGCCTGGATCTGTCAGCAGCCAACCATCACCAGGATCTGTGAGTAAAGCAACGACCAAAGCCAAAGCGCCTGAGGCACCTGCCGTCAAAATAATGCGTCGCTCCTCAATCTCAAGGCCATAAATACAGCGATAGTGCTCACTAATTTGAGCCCGCAGCGCAGGCAGGCCATTGGCATCAGAGTACCCGGTTTGGCCTGCACGAATCGCCTCAATGCCGGCCGCACGAATCGCCTTGGCAACCGGGAAATCCGGTTGACCAACCTCGAGATGAATGATGTCTCGACCGTTCAGGGCCATTTGATTCGCTTTCGCCAAAATAGCCATCGCTTTAAACGAGGGTATTGCCTGACTTCTCCTAGAAAATGGTCGCCGAATCACCGTTTATCCCAGTAAATTTTAAGACGGGACATCTTAACATCCAGAGCTTTCTCAAAATCAGGCTTCAGAGTGTAAATTTAGTCTTGGCGATCGCCAGGCATTCTGTTAATGTTCGCCGCTAATTTTCGGTGGTTGATCTTTTAAAACACGAGGAGCCAAAATGGTTGCCAAGCGCAAACCTTCTCCAGCGGTTAAGAAGTTAACAAGTAAAGACACAGCGCCTGCCAAAAAGAAGGCGGCGAAAAAAGCGGTGGTCGTCGCTCGTAAGGCGACAAAAAAACCCGTGGCGGCTAAGCGCCTAACAGACAAGAAAGCAACTAAGCCAAGCCCTAAAGAGAGTCCAAAGTTGGTCAAAGAAAAAGCGAAGCCAGCCGTTCAAAAGTCGAAGGTTGCGTTAAAAAAACCAACCCCCAAAAAACCCACCGCGGCAAAGATCACCGCAAAATCAAAGTCAGCTCAAAAAAAGGTCGCCAGCGTGAAAGCACCGGAAACAAAAAAACCTGTGCCGAGTAAAGCTGCTCCTAAAAAAGCTATCGCTAAAAAGACGCCTCCTAAAAAAGCTGTCGCTAAAAAGGCTGCTCCTAAAAAGACTGCTGCTAAAAAGACTGTCGCAAAAGCTGCCGCTGCGAAGCCTCCGACAAAGCAAGTCAGCGCTCAGAAAAAAATAACGCCGAAAGCTGCGGCTGGTAAATCGGCACCTGTCGCCAAAGCGAAAAAAACCGAGACACCCAAGACTTCGACGAAAGCAAGAGCCAAACCACAAGCGGCCAAGAAAGCGACCGGTAATGCAGGCTCTGATAGTACTGCGTCTTTCACGCCTTACGTGCTCAAACGAAACGAAGAGTACATGAATGAACCGCAACGGTCGCACTTCAAAAGCATCCTACTCAACTGGCGCAACCAGTTGATGGAAGAAGTGGATCGAACCGTGAGTCATATGAAAGATGAGGCAGCGAATTATCCGGATCCATCCGACCGCGCCAGCCAAGAAGAAGAATTCAGTTTAGAACTGAGAACGCGTGATCGTGAGCGAAAGCTCATTCGAAAAATCGAAAAGACCATCGATCTAATCGATCAGGACGATTATGGGTACTGCGATACGTGCGGCGTTGAAGTCGGTATCCGCCGCCTCGAAGCACGTCCGACCGCTAACCAGTGTATTGACTGCAAGACGCTCGATGAACTTAAAGAACGACAACTTCACGGCTAATCATCACATTCTAGGATGACCTATCCGAGGTGACTGACCACTCACACTATGTTGGCCGGTTCGCGCCCTCACCTACCGGCCCTTTACACTTCGGCTCTTTAGTTGCGGCGCTCGGCAGCTACCTCGATGCGAGATCCGCTGGCGGGCAATGGCTTATCCGAGTCGAGGACCTCGACCCGCCCAGAGCCGTCCGCGGCGCAGACCGGCATATCTTGAAACAATTATCCGATCATAGCTTGGTTTCAGACCAGCCAGTGATCTATCAGAGCCAAAGACTGCACCGCTTTGATGACGCCTTGTCATGCTTAAACGATAAAGGTCACCTCTATGCTTGCAACTGTCCAAGACGCTCTTATCTTGGACTCTATCCAGGAACCTGCCGAACCCAAACTACGTCGGAAACGCAACCATCGGCCTTGCGCTTTCGCGTCAGTGAAACAACAATCCAGCAAAAAGACCTCGCGCAAGGCGCTGTAACTTGGGTCTATGGTAAAGACTTCGGTGATTTTATTGTCCGCAGGAAAGACGGCCTGCATGCTTACCAACTTGCCGTGGTGACCGATGATATTGCTCAAAAGGTCACTCGCATAGTTAGAGGCGCTGACCTCTTGAGCGCCACCCCTATGCAAACGTGCTTGTATCACGCCTTAGATGTGCAATCGCCAGAGACCCTGCACTTACCGATGGTTCTGGGTAGAGATGGGCAAAAACTCAGTAAACAAACCCATGCTCCTACGATCAATGCCGCAGTGGCCGCCGACAACCTCAATCAAGCTTTGGCCTTTCTCAACCAGCCGATCATAGCCTCGGATAACCCAAAGATAATTTTAGGCGCAGCGGTCAAAAACTGGCGGACTGACCGCATACCAAAACTCATGGGGAAAACACTGTAATTGTCCTGGCTCTTCTGCGTCAAAGCCACTTTGGTGAACTGCACGCCCGGACGCAAACAGTTCAAATCAATCAACCCGAACTCATTGCTCTGCGCTAAACGGAACTTTAAGCGGCCGAAGCGTTCGCTCGCTGAACAGCGCCCTGCGGCCATGAACCGTCGGCCTAACGTAATCTGCGACACGAACCGTCACATTCTTGGAAGCTTGACCTCTGCGCGTGGCGTCAATCGGGCCTTCCCAAATGGTTCGCATCCTGCGATAGTGAAGGCACTTGGATGCTAAAAACAATAATAAGCACCAAGCAAGAACAATAATAATAAAGTGACCATGCTCGCTGAGGGGAAAGCTTAGGCTTTCCCCTTTTCTTTTTAAACCAACCGAATGAGCTGTCTAGTATGCGATCTGTTACACTCTGTTCACGCGATTAAGACACATTCTGTGGGCAAAAAATCAAATAGCGCTGAACATTTACCCCGCTCGGAAATAAGCCTCGAGGCACTCAAAGTTGTGCTTCGTTTGACAGAGCAAGGCTACACGGCATACCTCGTCGGGGGCTGCGTGCGGGATCTCCTGCTGGGTCTAAAACCCAAAGACTTTGATGTTGCAACAAACGCCACCCCGCAGCAGGTCCATAAAGTTTTCAGAAATTCTCGGATCATCGGCCGGCGGTTTCAGATTGTCCACGTGCGGTTTGGTCGCGAGATCATTGAAGTATCGACTTTTAGGGCACAGCACAATCAACAAAAATCAACCGACGCGGGGCATGTCCTCGATGACAACGTTTTTGGGTCCTTCGAGTCTGATGCTTTTCGCCGAGATTTTACGGTCAACGCGCTCTATTATTGCGCCACCGACGAGCGCGTCTTAGACCCCACTGATCAAGGTCTCAATGATCTTGCAAGCAAGCAACTCAGATTGATTGGCGATCCCGCGACACGGTTTAAAGAAGATCCGGTCAGAATGCTTCGAGCCATTCGCTTCAAATCCAAACTTAAATTCGATTTAGCCCCTATCCTCGAACAGAAGATCATTGATCTGGCGCATCTTTTGGGGGAAATACCGCCAGCGAGGCTATTTGAAGAAACCTTAAAGCTATTCATGGCTGGATTTGCACAATCCACGTACCTTGCCTTATGCCAATATCAAATCAGCGGTATTTTGTTTCCGACCATGGCAGAAGAAGGGCGGGCGGAGGCACTTATTCAGCTCGCACTAAAATCAACGGACGACCGAATTGCTAATGGCTCACCGGTTACCCCGGCATTTATCTTTGCCGCGCTCTTATGGGCACCTTTTGAGCATCTCAAAAAGGCGCTCATCGAAAAAGACGACTATTCGAGAAATGATGCAGCGGCCGTTGCGGCTGATCAGGTCTTCTACCAGCAGCAGGCGGTTATCTCGATTCCAAAGCGCTTTAGCATACCGGCCCGTGAGATCTGGCTGCTTCAGGATCGACTCGAAGCGCGACGCGGTAAGAAACCTTTGCGATTACTTGCCAATAAGCGTTTCCGCGCGGCTTACGATTTCCTTCTGCTGCGACGTGATAGCGGTGAAAATATCAGCGCACTGTGCGACTGGTGGACAGAGTTTCAAACTGCTGACGAGGACCGCCAGCAGATCATGACCCGGGGTAACCGAACCCAGAAGCCCAAAAAATCTCAGCCAAAAGCCGACCCACCGCCTCAGGGCAGCTAGGTTGGAGTTTGAATGAGCAGCATCCGCCGGGACAGCAATCTTGTGGTTTTCCAGATGCCCCCAATATGGCACCCTTAGGCCTTATCGGAGCTTAGAGAGTTTTAGATGACGAACGACAAACAATACCCTGTTTCAGACGACGCCAAACAGCGTGCCCACCTCTCCATCGATCAGTATCAGGATTTATACCAGAAATCGATTAACGCGCCCGAGGTCTTTTGGCCAGAGATGGCCAATGAATTCCTGACTTGGTCCAAGCCCTGGGAGCAGCTCACCGAGTCAAATCTAATGGCGGGCACGGCGGGTTGGTTCATCGGCGGGAAACTGAATGCGTGCTATAACTGTGTTGATCGCCATCTCCCACAGCGTGCCCAACAAACCGCAATCCTATGGGAGGGCGATGATCCGAGCCAGCAGGCGAACATCACCTATCAGGACTTGCATCAACGAGTCTGCCAACTCGCCAACCTTCTAATTCAGCGAGGCGTTGAAAAAGGCGATCGCGTCTGTCTTTATATGCCAATGATTCCCGAGGCGGCCTACGCCATGCTAGCCTGCGCTCGAATCGGCGCTGTTCATAGCGTCGTATTTGGCGGCTTCTCACCGCAAGCTCTGCAAGATCGTATTTTGGACTCTGACTGCCAAGCAGTGATCACCGCTGATGAAGGCGTCCGAGGCGGTAAAACAGTACCCCTTAAAGTCAATGCGGATCTAGCGCTTGAGCAGTGCCCGAACGTGCATTCTGTGATTGTTGTACGGCACACTGGTGGCGCTGTGACGATGCAAACGGAACGCGATCTCTGGTATCACGAAGAAACCACCCTTCAACCCCCAACCTGTCCAGCCGAACCAATGGACAGTGAAGATCCCTTGTTCATCCTCTACACGTCGGGCTCAACTGGAAAGCCGAAAGGTGTGCTGCACACAACCGGCGGTTATTTATTGCAAGCAGCCATGACGCATCGCTACGTCTTCGACTACCATGATGGCGATATTTACTGGTGCACCGCAGATGTCGGTTGGGTTACGGGGCATACCTATATCGTGTACGGGCCTCTCGCAAATGGCGCGACAACCTTAATGTTTGAGGGCATTCCAAACTACCCTGATGCCTCGCGATGCTGGCAAATCGTTGACAAGCATCAGGTTAATATTTTTTACACAGCGCCGACTGCACTTCGCGCCCTCATGGGCATGGGGAACGAGTTTGTGCAGGCAACCAAACGCTCGAGTCTGCGTATCCTGGGCTCAGTTGGCGAGCCCATTAATCCAGAAGCTTGGGAGTGGTATTACCATATCGTCGGAGAAGGCCGGTGTCCTATTGTCGATACTTGGTGGCAAACCGAAACCGGTGGCATCATGATTACACCCTTGCCGGGTGTAACCGATCTAAAACCCGGATCCGCAACCTTGCCGTTTTTTGGTGTGGAGCCAGTCTTACTCGACCCAGAGGGAAACGTGCTAAGTGGTGAAACCTCCGGCAACCTTGCCATTCGCAGCTCCTGGCCAGGCCAAATCAGAACCGTTTTTGGTGACCATCAACGCTGCATTGATACCTATTATGCGACCTATCCGGGCTACTATTTTACCGGTGATGGTGCGCGTCGGGATGAGTCTGGGTATTACTGGATTACCGGACGCGTCGACGATGTGCTCAATGTTTCGGGCCACCGGATGGGCACAGCGGAAGTTGAAAGCGCACTGGTGCTTCATGAAGCGGTAGCAGAGGCTGCTGTTGTTGGTTACCCTCATAATATCAAGGGCCAAGGGATCTATGCTTACGTCACCTTAATGCAAGGGGTCGATGGGACGGATGCCCTCAAGCGGGAACTTGAAAACCTCGTTCGGCAAGAAATTGGCGCCATCGCCAAACCCGACATTCTCCAGTGGGCGCCGATGCTCCCAAAAACCAGGTCTGGTAAAATCATGCGTCGCATTTTACGTAAGATTGCTGAAAATGAACTAACGCAATTGGGAGACACTAGCACCTTGGCTGACCCAAGCGTTGTCGATGAGCTTATCGCGAACTCACCCCAAACGAACGCATAAAAAAACCCGAGGCGCTTTCGCGGCTCGGGTTTTTCAATCCCTCAAACCACTAGTCTTGAGAGGGCTTGCTCTGCGCTGCTGCCGCATCATCAGCCTGATCAACATCCGCTTCAACCGGCGCTGATTCAACAGCTGCCGCTTCAACTTCAACGGCATCAACCGATGCGGGAGCCGCTTCCGCCTCGTTTGTCGCATCCGCCTCAACGACATCAGATGCGGGTGCTGCCACCTCATCTGACGGCACTTCCTTCATCGAGAGCTTGATGCGTCCGCGTTCAACATCGAGGACAATGACCTTTACGATCTGACCTTCAGAAAGATAATCCGTCACCTTCTCGACTCGCTCGCTTGCGATCTGAGAGATGTGAACCAGACCATCCTTTCCAGGCAAAATGTTCACAAAGGCACCAAAGTCGGCGATTTTTACAACCTTACCGTTATAAATTTGACCCACTTCTGCTTCAGCGACAATCCCTTCGATCAACCGAACCGCTGCATCTCTAGACTCAACACCCTCACCAAAAATTGTGATCGTGCCGTCATCATCAATATCAATCGACGCGCCCGTTTCTTCGGTGATTGACCGGATGGTCGCACCACCTTTACCGATGACGTCTCGAATCTTGTCAGATTCAACCTTCATCGTGACCATAGCGGGTGCATTATCTGAAACCGTTTCTCGCGAACGGCCAATGACCTTGTTCATCTCATCCAAGATGTGAAGTCGAGCATCCCGGGCCTGCTCAAGCGCCGTTTCCATGATTTGCTCGGTGATACCTTGGATCTTGATGTCCATCTGAAGGGCTGTAACACCCGTTTGCGTACCGGCAACCTTAAAGTCCATATCGCCCAGGTGGTCTTCATCCCCAAGGATATCTGTCAGCACCGCAAAGCCATCATCTTCTTTAACGAGCCCCATCGCGACGCCCGCAACAGGCGCTTTTAAAGGTACGCCCGCATCCATTAACGCAAGACTTGCGCCACAGACTGAGGCCATCGAAGAAGAACCGTTCGACTCAGTGATTTCAGACACAACGCGAGTGGTATAAGGCCAATCCTCAAAACTGGGCAATACCGCGGCAATGCCTCGTCGAGCCAGTCGGCCATGACCGATTTCGCGACGTTTCGGGCCACCGGAGAATCCAGTTTCACCCACGCTGTAGTGCGGGAAATTGTAATGCAGCATGAAATGGTCACGATACGAGCCTTGTAGCGCATCGATGATCGCTGAATCTCTGGTTGAACCGAGGGTTGTCGTAACAAGCGCTTGGGTTTCGCCCCGTGTAAATAACGCTGAACCGTGCGTCTTAGCAAGCAAACCAACTTCAACCGCAATGCCTCGAACCGTCTTGGTATCTCGGCCATCAATTCGAGGTTCGCCTGCAATAATCGCACGTCGAACGGTCTTCTTCTCGATACTGCCAAAAATACCACCCACCACGTCTGCAGAAGGTCCACCTTCTTGAACAAATTGGGCCATGGCGGCATCTCGCAGCACTTGCAATTGATCTTGCCGACTCATTTTTTCGGTAACGCGATAGGCTTCAGCAATTTTTTCAGCGGAAAACTCAGTCATTTCAGCAACCAAGGTCGCGTCGTTTTCAGCCAGCGTCCAATTCCAAGCGTCAACGCCTACTTCAGCGCAGAGCTCCTGGACCGCCTTGACGACAACCTGCATTTCCTGATGCGCGAAAAGCACCGCACCCAACATCTGATCTTCAGTTAATTCTTTCGCTTCAGACTCAACCATCAGGACCGCTGATTCCGTACCGGCAACAACCATGTCCAAATGTGAGTCTTTGAGCGCTTCATAACCCGGATTTAAAAGATATCCGGCTTCCGTGAAACCCACCCGAGCCGCACCGATTGGTCCGGCAAAAGGAATCCCAGAAAGACTGAGTGCTGCCGAAACCCCGATCATTGCCGGAATATCAGCATCCATGTCTTTTTCAACCGAAACAACCTGGCAGGTCACCTGTACTTCATTCATAAACCCCTTTGGGAACAAAGGGCGAATCGGACGGTCAATTAGCCGGGACGTTAACGTTTCTTTCTCAGAAGGGCGACCTTCACGCTTAAAGAATCCTCCGGGGATCTTACCCGCCGCATAGGTTTTTTCTTCGTAGTTGACGGTGAGTGGGAAGAAACTCTGATGAGGATTAGCTTCTTTACGACCCACCACAGCAACCAGCACCGAGGTTTCTCCGACCGATACTAAAACCGACGCGGATGCCTGTCGGGCAATTCGCCCGGTTTCGATGATGACTTCTTGGTCACCATAGGTAAACTTTTTTCTAACTGGATTCACATTATTCTCCATTCATAACGGACTTAATTTATCGGCGCAGACCTAATCTCTTAATCAACTGTGCATACCGACC
>JABGWC010000065.1 GCA_018645765.1 Gammaproteobacteria bacterium
AGTGCTGGGCGCACACTTTTTAGCAAGCCTGGGTTTTTCAGCAAAGGTAAGCGTTTTGGTGCAGCGCCATGTCGATGCGAAACGCTATCAGGTCGCACGGTCAGAAACCTACAGGGCGGGGCTCAGTCAGGCCAGTCAACAAACCTTGCACTTTCAAGGTGGGGCTATGACGCTTCCAGAGATGCAAGCTTTTGAAGCCGATCCCATCTTTGAATTGGCGCTACGCGTTCGGCATTGGGATGAGCTTGCGAAAGCGCCGAGTGCAACGGTCCCCGAGTTCGAGGCGTACAGGCCGCAGATTCAGGCCGATCTAAATTCGACACAATTAACGGGTAATCAAATCGCAGAATTTAAGCGAAGCGGGTACCTAGTGATCCCCCAGGCCTTTGACGCAAGCTTTACGGCTTTGTGGCTGAATGAATTGCAGGCAATGATCGCAAGCCAAGGGCCACAACGCTGGATGACGTATTTTGAGGCGAGTGGGGAAGGCCAGCAGTGCTGCCGGGTGGAGCATTTTTTAGACGATGCGCCTCGCCTGCGAGAAGTGTTGACCGGCAATAAGATGATGGGCTGGGTGGCGCAATGCCTCGAGGCGTCAGGCATCTTGTTTAAAGAAAAAATCAATCTAAAACTGGCGGGTGGCCAAGGCTTTGCGGCCCACCAAGATGCGCCGGCCTTTGACTTGTTTGGTCAGAGCGCGCATTTAACCGCGATGATGAGTTTAGATGCTGGCAATGAGCGTAATGGCTGTCTTGAGATCGCCCGGGTCGAGCACTGCGAGGAAATCTTACCGATGAACGCCGATCGTACCCTCACCGATCAGGTTGTCGAATCTTTAACCTGGCAATCGATTGAAACAGAGCCAGGCGATATTGTGATTTTCAGTAGTTTTTTACCCCATCGCTCCGGCGTCAATCAGAGCCTGCAGTCGCGCCGCGCGGTCTATGCAACCTATGCCAAAGCCAGTGAAGGGGATCATCGAGCCGAGTACTTCAGGCAAAAACGCGCGCTATTCCCACCGGATGCTGAACGCGTGGCGGGACGAGCCTATGACGGTGGCATCTTCAATGTTGGTAATCCAATTCGATAGACGTTTAGGCGCGTCGCTCGAGCCCTACTGGATCTGTGCCAAGCGCTTTAGACGCAAGGTCGCTAGTGCCAGGCCCACGCTGATAACCGTTAAAAGGGTTAACGCGAAACTAAAATTGCCCGAGATATCATAGAGCACCCCTAGTGCAATCGGTCCCATCACGCCGCCGACCTCGGCCGCTGAAAAGAATAAACCACTGGCCATGCCAGCGTATTTGTCGCCAATGCCGGGCAGCTCGACGAGGGTTAAAATTAGAACCGTCATCAAGCTGGAGCGTGCAAGGCCTTGTAAAATTAAGCCGCTGGTTTGCAGTGCTGGATGGGTGAATTGCAATAGGATGGTCGCGATGGCTGCCGCCAGACCTAGACCCAGAAGGATCTCGAATCGCCGACCAGGGGTGGCAAGTCGTGGAATGGTGAGCGAGCCGAGTATTCCGATGACGGTTGGGATAGCCGCCCAATAACCCGCCTCAATCAGGGTCATCCCACTGGTTTGCAATATGGATGGTAGCCAATTGTTTAGGCCATGATTCACCATAAACACGCCGACACTCATGATCAGGACCAGTTGCACAGCAGGTTGTTTTAAGAGCGAGCCAATTAAAAGCGGTTGTTTGTCGTGGGCGGATCGCGTTAAGGCCTCAGCCGAGCGCATACTGGACCGACTGGCGATGACGAACCAGAGCAGGGCAACCAAAAGTGCGATACCGGCATTTAAGAACATCAGGTTTTGCCAAGATCCCAGCAAGGGGAGTAGAACAGAATGGGTGAGGGTTAAGGAAATGACGCCGCCAATGGCTGGGCCTGTCATGTAGATGCCCATGGCAAGGCCCCGGTCGGATCCTTGGAACCAACGCGTAATGATTTTTGGCGCACCCGCCGAGACGATGGGCCCGCCCACGCCGAATAGCATGACGGCAAGGAGCATACTGAAATAGTCGTCACTCAGCCCCCGTAACATGGCCGAGCAGGCAATGATCAGAACGCCTGTTGTGAGCGCAAAACGAGACCCGATTTTGTCGAGGAGGATGCCGCCTGGGATCGCAAACGCGATGTAAGTCAACTGCCAGGCACCCATGATGCTGCCCATGGCGGTATGCGAAATCGATAGATCGGCTTCGATTAACGGCACGAGTGGCGCAAGGCTCGTTGCGGTTAACCCAAAGGCCGCATAACAGCTCCACACACCGAATAAAATCACCCAACGGTAGATAGTAAATCCCCAAGAAAAAAGCGGCTAAGCCTATCACAATCCAGGGGTTTGTCATGAGGTCCTAAAATGCTGTGCTACAGTTCAGCAAAACGAGGGTAATGCAGCATGTTCTATGGATGGCGGCTGGTCGCGGGATTGTTTGTCATCCTAGCATTCAGTTCCGGGCTTGGCTTTTACAATCACGCGGTGTTTATTCAAGCGCTGGCTGACTCTGATCGTTATTCGATTACCGCCGCATCCTCCGCAGTGTCAGTGTTCTTCTTAGTGAGCGGGGTCGCAGGCTTGGGTATCGCGCCGCTCTTAGATCGCTACGACGTTCGCCTAATTGTTGTGAGTGGGGCTGTGCTGGCCGCCATCGGTTTGCACTGGATTGGTCAAATTACGGCGTTGTGGGAGTTGTATGCGGTCTACGCTCTGTTTGGTTTGGGTTTTAGTGCCTCGGGGTTGTTGCCGGCAACCACCCTGATCTCAAGATGGTTTGTCGTGCACCGCGCCCGAGCCCTGTCGATCGCATCGACCGGGTTGTCAGTTGGGGGCATGCTCATCACGCCCTTTTCGGCGTACTGGGTCTCAACCTTTGGCCTGCCTCAAGCTGCAAGTTTTCAAGCCATCTTGTATTTGTTGGGGGTTGTCCCGGTCGCGCTGTGGCTACTACGTTCCGCGCCAGCTGAATTAAAACTGATGCCCGATGGCGACGCCTGGCAAGCGCGCCCAAACGCGCCAGTTGGGGTGTCGTTCGACAAAGCGATTCGAGACCCTTTCTTTCTCTGGTTAAATCTAGCCTACAGCTTTGTAATGCTGTCTCAGGTGGGCGGGATCGCCCATCAATATGGCTTGATCACGGAGCGTGTGGACAGTGACTCGGTAAGTCTGATGATGATGATCTTGCCGCTCGCAAGCGTTGTTGGCCGTTTAGCGGGTGGCTTTTTGTTAGAAAGGGTGCCGATGTTCGGCTTTACGGCCGTCATGATGTTTCTGCAGGCCGCGGCTTTAGGGCTTTTGGGGCTTGCGCAATCAGCAGTCTTAATCTGTTTAGGCCTTGCGCTGCTGGGGATTACGGTCGGTAATTTGCTCATGTTGCAACCTTTGATCATTGCTGAACGATACGGCTTGCTCGATTATAGCCGGCTGTTCGCTTGGGCGAACTTGGCAAGCGTCGCCGGGGTTGCCGCAGGTCCAGGCGTGTTAGGCTGGTTGGTGGGTGTGCATCTCAGTTATCACATCCCGTTTTTGGTGGCCGGCGGATTTGGCGCGCTGGCGGGCAGTGTCTTTTTGTTATGCTTGCGGCAGGACGCCGGCAGCACACCTGGGTGAAGCCGCCTTAAAACGTCGGAACGAGACACGATAGGAGAAGAATCCATTGGAAAAAATTGGCACAGCCACTACAAAAACAGCGACTAAAATACTGCTTTGCGGCAGCGGGGAGTTGGGGAAGGAAGTGGCGATTGAGTTTCAACGCTACGGTGTTGAGGTGATCGCGTTGGATCGCTATGACAATGCGCCGGCAATGCAGGTGGCGCATCGTGCTTACACGGTCAATATGCTTGATGGGAATGCATTACGCGCAATCATTGAGCAAGAACAACCGGATCTCATTATTCCGGAGATTGAGGCACTCGACACCGCAACCCTTGCATCGTTAGAGCAAGCGGGTTTTCGAGTGATTCCAACGGCGAACGCAACGCAGTTGACCATGAATCGCGAAGGCATTAGAACGCTGGCATCAAAAACCTTGGGCTTGCCAACTTCAAGTTACGCTTTTGCGGATGACCTAGTCGCCTGTCGAGAGGCAGTCCAAACCGTGGGGTTTCCTTGCTTTGTGAAGCCGGTGATGTCTTCATCGGGTAAGGGACAGTCTATTCTGCGATCCGAGTCTGATATTGATCCTGCCTGGGGGCACGCGCAGTCCGCGGGCAGGAGTGGTAAGGGCCGGGTCATTATTGAAGGCTTCGTCGATTTTGACTATGAAATAACCCTGCTGACGGTCCGGCATCGAGATGGCACGAGTTTTTGTGAGCCGATCGGTCATCGGCAGGAAGCGGGCGACTACCGAGAGTCCTGGCAACCGCAGGCTATGTCAGAGCGGGCAAGAGGCAAAGCGGAGGCCATTGCCCGTGTGATTACAGACCGACTTGGCGGCTTCGGTCTGTTTGGCGTTGAGTTGTTCGTAAAGGGCGATGAGGTGATATTTAGCGAAGTCTCACCAAGACCCCACGATACCGGCCTCGTGACGCTGATTTCGCAAAATTTATCGGAATTTGCACTGCATGTCCGAGCGGTTCTAGGATTGCCCATTCCTATGATCGAGCAGTTGGGGCCCAGCGCTTCAGCCGTCATTCTGGCTGAGGGGCAGTCTTCTGCCATTTCGTTTTTTGGACTCGCAGAGGCCCTACAGACGCCGAATACGGAAGTGCGATTGTTCGGCAAACCATCCATTGATGGCCATCGGCGATTAGGCGTTGCGCTTGCGCAAGCGGAGGATATAGCCGGTGCTCGGCTGCAGGCAAGTGCTGCTGCCGCGAGTGTGACGGTCGTCTTTGAAGACGAGACGAGTCCTTAACGCGTGGCAAGCAAGGGCATTGGGGTTGTAGGAATGTTAGACGAGAATGGTTTGATCAGATGATGATAGGAGTCGCGTGATGGGAGAGCAATTTAAAGACAAAGTAGTATTGATCACCGGTGGTAGTCGAGGCCTTGGCCGCGCTATGGCGGAAGGGTTTGCGGCAGAAGGCGCCAAATTGGCGATTGTCAGTCGAAAACTAGAGAGCTGTGAGCAAACCCGGGCCGCGCTGGTTGAAGCTTACGGCTCAGAGGTGTTTGTTCGGGCGACTCATGTTGGGGATTGGGACGACTTGGGCGTGATGGTTGATGAGGTGATTGCACACTTTGGCCGGATCGATGTCTTGATCAATAACGCTGGTATGTCGCCCCTTTATCCTGCCTTATCAGAGATCTCTGAGGTCTTATTTGATAAAGTTGTTGGGGTTAATTTGAAAGGGCCTTTTCGGCTCATGGCGAGTGTTGGCGATAAAATGATGCAAGGCGAGGGTGGCAGTATTATCAATATCAGTAGTTCTGCATCCGTCACCAAAAGCCCGAATTCAGAGCCCTATGGCGCAGCAAAAGCAGGTTTAAATGCCTTAACCCGATCCTTTGCCGCAGCGTATGGGCCGAAAGTGCGGGTTAACTGCATCATGGCAGGCCCCTTCTTGACCGATATTAGTGAGGCTTGGGACATGGCCGCGTTCAATGAGCGCGCAGAGTCCAGTATACCGCTACAGCGTGGCGGTGAAGCGGTTGAGATCGTCGCGGCGGCCTTGTATTTTGCTGGCCCGGGCGCCAGCTTTACAACGGGCGCTCTCTTGGCCGTCGACGGTGGCTCGCATTAAGCGAGCCTGATGGCGCACTATGGCCGCGCCGCGACTGCGCCGTTTGGGTTCTAGGCCAAGGATCGGTTGCCGGTCAAAGGCTGTCCTCCGACAACATAAGATGAATCAGCCTTTTCCTCGTCAGATTAAACAGGCATAGTTGCTTGGATTTAAAGGTAGTTCAGCAGCAAATCGAAAACGCGTAAGGAGAGGGTATGAAAGCGGCGATATTTAGAGAAATTGGGGCACCCCTGACGATCGAGAACATCTCGATTTCAAAACCTGGGCCACGGGAGGTCTTGATCCGAACGGCTGCTGCTGGCGTCTGTCATAGCGATCTGCACTTTATTGACGGCCTGTATCCCGCCGTGACCCCCATGGTGTTAGGGCATGAATCAAGTGGTATTGTTGAGCAAGTCGGCAGTGATGTGACCTACGTTAAGCCCGGGGATCATGTTATTACCTGTCTCTCCGTGTTTTGCGGTCATTGCGAGGATTGTCTGACAGGGCATATGTCGCTTTGCCAGAGTCCCGAAACCAAACGCGGGCCAGATGATGAACCGAGGCTCGCTCACAATGCGCAACCGGTGCAGCAGTTTGCCAATCTATCCTCGTTTGCCGAGCAAATGTTGGTGCATGAACATGCCATCGTCAAAATCCGTGAGGACATGCCGATGGATCGCGCGGCGCTCATAGGTTGTGCCGTAACGACCGGCGTTGGCAGTGTGTTTCACACGGCCGCAGTTGAACCGGGCACAACCGTTGCGGTGATTGGTTGTGGCGGGGTTGGGTTGTCTTGTATTAACGGTGCGGCACTGGCCGGTGCGGGCCGGATTATTGCGGTCGATACGATGGCCAGCAAGCTTGAGATGGCTAAAACCTTCGGTGCCACCGATGTGGTGAATGCAGCGGACGGCGACCCGGTTGCGCAGATCATGGAAATGACCGGCGGCGGCGTACACTACTCATTTGAAGCCATTGGACTCAAAGCAACCGCAGAGCAGGCCTTTGCGATGCTCCGTCGGGGCGGCACTGCAACGGTGATTGGGATGATCCCGGTGGGCGTCAAGATTGAATTGATGGGCGCGGCTTTTTTACAGGAGAAACGGATTCAAGGCTCGTTTATGGGATCCAATCGGTTTCGGATTGACATGCCCCGGTTTGTTGATTTTTATCTCGCTGGCAAGCTGCACCTGGATGAGATGGTGTCGAAGCGCGTTGGTTT
Source organism: Gammaproteobacteria bacterium (assembly GCA_018645765.1). Taxonomy (GTDB): domain Bacteria; phylum Pseudomonadota; class Gammaproteobacteria; order Pseudomonadales; family Azotimanducaceae; genus UBA9926. The sequence continues at coordinate 6,896 of JABGWC010000065.1, forward strand.
GGAGGACATTAATCAAGCTTTTACCGACATGAAGGCAGGCGCTGTTGCGCGCAGCGTGATTGTGTTTGATGGCGTGGCGTAAGCCCGCGAGTCGCAACCATTCGCCCGTAAAGCAGAGCGGGCTCTGTTTTACGGTTTTCAGCTTGGATCTTTCGGCTGGGCTGGCTGCGCCGTCACGTCAGATTCTTCTTCCAAGCGTATCGTGCTAGACATGGCGGGAAACTTACCCACTTTGTCCGCATAAAAGACTCGGATTCGATCCATATCTTCCTGTAACCGGCCGCTCAGCGGCATTGCCTTGCTTATGCCCGCAAGTTTTTTAGGGTAATCCAAGAAACCAAAGATCACAGGGACTTTTGCGCTCTGTGCAATGTGATAAAAGCCAGAGCGCCATCGATCCGTACGGGCCCGAGTCCCTGCCGGTGGTATGACTAAATGCAGACTCGCCTGGTTTTTAAAGCGCTCCGCGATTTGGCTCACGAGGCGGGTTCGCTTTGAGCGGTTCACAGGAATACCGCCAAGCCAATGCATGATAAAACCCAAGGGATGATTGAATAAACTGTCCTTGCCCAACCAATGAATGCGCACCCCCAATGCAGAGGTGGCGGCGATGAGAAACACAAAGTCCCAATTGCTGGTGTGTGGTGCGGCTATGATCACGCTGTGCGGCTCGATCGGCAGCTCGCCAGAGACCTTCCAACCGGTGATTTTGAGAACCAGACGACCCAGCGTCTGCGCGAGCCAGGAGTTACGGTGATACTGGTGCATAATTTTTTGTCTCTAGTTGCAAAGGATCGGTGCATAATGCCTTTTTGGGGCGTTTTTATAGCACGGATAAGCGACAAAAGAGCATTAATGATGCAGATTAGATGGATTAAACCTCATAAAAAAAGAGTCAAGCCGATGCTTCGAAATCATCATCATAGAATAAACGCTGTCGGCGTTCGGTGGCTGTTGAGAGGCCTTGTCGGAGCGCTGCTTCTCGGCCTCAGTTCAGTGCAGGCTGATGATTTCTCTGAGCTGGAATACGCGGTCAACGCGGGTCGACTCGCTCAGGTGGCTGAGTTGCTGGGACGCATCGGACAATCCCAAAGCGCGTTACCGCCTCAGTTTTCGGAAGCCTTAACGGCCGCTCGGGCCGCTCCTGCCGGAATGGAAGATATGATCGGCGCGCTCGATGCGCTGACCTTAGAGGCGGAAGCCAGTTTTGAGTCGGGGAATCTGCAGCAAGGGTTGGTCGACCAAGAAGGCGTTGTGATGTTCGCTTCAGATGTGATTGGGCCGACGCATCTCCTCACCGCAGATGCACAGTTTCGTCTGTATCAGAAACTGCTCGATGCGAGTATCCAGCCCTACGCCGAAGCCATGATTGATGCAGCTTACGGCATCTATGCAGAACAGTTAGGACCAGCGCATCCCAGCACCGTACAACTGTTAGCGCAGTCACACTGGGTTTATCTTATGAAAGGTGATGTTGAAACGGCCTCCGATATTCTGGACATTGCGCAATCTCAGATGTTGGCCGCGCTACCAGCAGGACATGCTCTCAATCAATTGATCGCGGAAGATCAAGTCAGAATCCTCAATCAGACGGGACGTTCCGAAGCCGCCGCCGAGGCGCAGCAAGCCCTTTGCGCAACCTTGGCGAAAGCTGTCTCTGTCTGGCACTCGCGGCATCTGGCGTGCTTGGACTATCTTGCGATGATCGAAATCGATCGAGGCGCGCTTTCCAATGCTCAGGTGTGGCTTCGACAGGGCATTGAACTGGCGACTGCGGCCGGCGGCGCGGCATCGGGTCGCGCGCTGGGGATGACCTTGCGCCAGGCCGATGTGCTTCGAAAACTTGGTGATGCTGATGCAGCGAAAGCCACGCTGCGCGAGGTGTTGCCGTTGATTCCTGCGGAGTCGGAAACTTGGCTGCTCGCACAGACTTATCTAATTGACACCTTGATTGATCTTGCAGCCTTTGATGAGGCCCTAGTGG
>JABGWC010000064.1 GCA_018645765.1 Gammaproteobacteria bacterium
ATTTTGGATCGCCTGCATCTCCTTGAAGGCTTGATGATCGCGTTCTTGAACATTGATGAAGTGATCCACATTATTCGAACTGAAGATAAACCGAAACAGGTTTTGATTGAGCGCTTCGCGCTGAGCGATCGTCAAGCCGAGGCGATCCTCGATTTGAGGTTGCGGCAGCTTGCGAAGCTCGAAGAAGTCAAGATTCGGGGCGAGCAAGACGAGCTTGCCGTTGAGCGCCAGTCTTTGGAGCAGATTATTGGCTCTAAAGCGCGGCTGCGGACGCTCATTAAAAAAGAGTTGCTGCAAGATGCCGAAACCTATGGCGATGCTCGGCGATCGAAAATTGTTGTGCGACAAGAGGCGCAGGCCTTTTCTGAACGGGACCTGATGTCGAATGACCCGATTACAGTGGTTTTGTCAGAAAACGGTTGGGTTCGCGCGGCGAAAGGGCATGAGGTGAAAGTCGCGGAGTTGAGCTATCGGTCGGGCGATCAGTTCCAAGCCGCGGCCCTGGGTAAGTCTAATCAAACCGCGGTGTTTTTTGACAGTGCGGGCCGAAGTTACGCACTAGCGGCGCACCTTCTGCCATCGGCGCGGGGTCAAGGCGAGCCGCTAACGGGGAAGCTCAATCCGCCGGCCGGGAGCCGCTTTACCGGTTTAATTCTTGACGAACCGGACCAAAAGTATTTGATTGTCAGCGATGCGGGTTATGGATTTATTGGCCGCGTTGAGGACATGATCAGTAAAAATAAGGCGGGGAAATCGTATCTCAGCGTGCCGAACGGGGCGCAGTCGATGTCGCCTCATCGGGTCGAGGCGTTGGACGATCAGTTGATCGCCGCGTTTACAACCGAAGGGCGTTTGCTTATCTTTCAAGCGAAAGAATTGCCAGAGCTAGGGCGGGGCAAAGGCAACAAATTGATTAATATTCCCAGCGCTGCCCTGAAAAACAGAACTGAATTTCTGGGTCATGTCCTGATTTTTTCGGAGACCGATGCGCTGACGGTGTATTCAGGAAAACGGCACATCACGTTGACGCTCAAAGAGTTGACGCATTACCGAGGTGAGCGCGCCCGTCGCGGGTTAAAATTGCCGCGAGGGTTTCAAAAAGTCGATCGCGTAGAATTGAAGCGCTGATTAAACCCTTTGGGGCGGCACGTTCATTGTGAGGGTGTGCAGGACGAGGTCTGAGGCAAATGAGGATGACAGTGGGGCGGTTTCAAAAGCGGGATGCGTGATGTGTGCGAGCTGAGTCTTGGTTTGCTCATCTAATACCAGCGCGCCACGACTTAAGGAGGCCAGATACTTAACGCGCTTGCCAAGGGCTTCCGAGGCCTCGGCTTGATCAATGGCAAAGGCCATGCGGATGTTAAGACCTGCCACGACTTCTAGTTGCGTGTGCATCGCCTCAAAGAATTCGAGGCCATGCCTTGCCGGGTCAGCTTGCTGGAAGTGGACTTCATAATCGCCGGGCTGAAGCTCTGTCAGCTTTCCGAAATGCTGGCTGGCAGCTGCCTTGAGCGCCGTGAACGGCACAAGCCTTGCCGGGTTGAGCTTGATGGAAAATATCGCAACCAAGGCACTGTCTGAAGGCGGTGAGATCTGCTCAACAACTGACTTGGGTGAGGCCGCTTTTTGGCCGAACTTTAAGCTGAGCCAAATCAAAATGAAGTCACCGAATTTCCAAGCGGTGAAGCCCATGACGATCGTCATGGCCGTAATCATACTGATGGTCTGGATCAGCAAGACCTGAATCGCCGCGGTGCTCGGGGCTTGGTTTACGATAAGCGAAAGCTTCCCGATGATTAAGCCCTCATGCTCTAGGGACGCCGTGTACTCGGCGCGACTAGCGGGGTCCTTGCCACTGGCCAGCACTAAGCGATTATCAGGGCTCAGGACTTCGGCGCGACCCATACCCGACGCTTGCGCCAACTGGTCGAGAATCACGGCGAGCGCGATCCAGTCCTCAGTGGCTAAATACAGTGCGGCGTCCGGGGCCTTATGCGTTAGTAAGGTCTCAGCCAGCTGTTGCTCGGCTTGGTTCGTTTGTGATTGAAGGCTGATCAACGCGGTCAGGAGCACAAGGCCACTGCCAATCAGAAAGGGCACGACACACAGCGTTAAGATGCGAAAGCGCAAATCTTGCATGACAAACATCGAAGGAATCCTGGCGCCGAGTATATCGCACTAACTTGTCGACTGTCGCCGATGCGCCAATTGTTGGATAATGCGGTCTTGTTGAGGAATCAAAACGATGCAGCACGTCATTCTTATCAATGTTACCGGTCAAGACCGTCGTGGGCTGACCGCGAAATTGACGACTATTCTCGCCCAGGCTGGAATGGAAGTTCTGGATATGGGGCAGTCGGTTATTCATGACTACCTAACCTTGGGCATTTTGGTGCGTTCAGCACCTGAGCAAAACGACGCGATCAACGATCTAAAATCACTGTTTGTGGCCGAGGGATTGTCGGTTGAAGCGGAAGTTGTGACAGATCTTGAGTATGCGGACTGGGTCAGTAGGCAGGGCCAGACGCGCAGCATCTTAACTATTTTGGGTCGAAAAATTACCGCAGTGCAATTGTCTCGTTTAGCGCGCATTGTGACGGATGAAGGCCTGAATATTGATCACATCAATCGGCTCTCTGGACGTGTTCCGCTCGAACCGTCTGAAAAACCCACCCGGGCTTGTCTTGAATGGTCACTGCGGGGTACCCCGAGCCCGTTATTCAGAAAAAAACTGATGGCTCTGGCGACGGAGCTGACGCTGGATCTTGCGGTACAGGAAGACGGCATCTATCGTCGGCATCGACGACTGATTGCCTTTGATATGGATTC
>JABGWC010000201.1 GCA_018645765.1 Gammaproteobacteria bacterium
TCAGGCAGCGGAACCTGCTCGGCAAGCGAGGCTGTGATCAATGGCTTAAGAGGCATTGGGGTCGAGGTCATTCTGATCGGCGATACGACTTGCGGGAAACCTTACGGCTTTTACGGCATAGATAATTGTGGCACGACGTATTTCACCATCCAGTTTAAAGGAGTCAATGCCTCTGGCTTTTGTGACTACACCGACGGGTTTTCACCGCCCGGGGCGGAGAATGTGGGTGTTGAAGTGGGTGGATGTGCCGGTGATGATGATCTTAGTCAAGCCTTGGGCAATCCTGATGAGGCGCGGCTTGCGACAGCGTTGGAATATTTATCGAGTGGTTCGTGCCAGGCTAGCGCGGCAGGCGTAAATGCCAAACGCCGGCATCCCTTGAGTTCAGTGCGGGGTCAGGTCGTTAAGGCTGAGCCCTTAACAGGTAGCATTTTGCGAACACTAAAGTGATGACGTCCTTCAAGTCATCTGATTAAGGCGCTTAGGCGTGCTCGTCATGTCTGGGTGTTGCGCGGTCAGCTTATCGACTTTTGATCTGTCGATAAGCTGATCTATTTTGATGAGTTGGGTCTGGCTAGACCTCTTGGCATCTAGCGCATGGTTGGTTTAGACCACTAGTATCAAATGGTTTGTACAGATCGCTGACCTAAATTGCGCGCCTCGAGTGCGCCAATAGCGCCTTCTTTCTTGCAGAAAGGACATGCTTGCAGAAAGGGCATTGTTTCGCTGAGGGTTATGGCAAACCCCGGTTTTTGTTTGAATACTTGTCGGTTAAGGTGGTTGGCTCGTTGGCGTTTCGATTTAATGGGCGTTTCAGCGTCGTCACAACAAAAAGGTGCCTACTTGAACCAACCACGCGATGCAGCGCTGTTTGAGATACTGAGGCCCTAATCGCCTCGGATGCAGGGCTGTGCTGAGTCCTCAAATTCGGTCGCTTTCTCGCACTCAAATGGGCAGCTGGTTTTAGGATAGGGACGAATCACTATGAACAACCCCGCGCCGGGTCATGCTGGCCATTTTAAGGAACTGGCGGCCGTTGCTACCGACCGATCGGTCAGTTCGATCACTCGGCAAGGCGCTGAGGTGATTGAAATAGAGGCATTTCTAATTGCAGTCGTTCTGCCGTGCTTATGCGCAACATGTCTATGAATCGCGCTGCATTGACGCTCGCGAGTTTTCTAGCTTACTTTGCTTTGTCAGGCATGCTGGCGCCCATCGGGATATTGGCTCAACCCAGCGCCGCGGCATTAGGGGTGTCTGCGGGTGAAATGGTGAGAACCCTCGGGTTTTTTTCCACGGGCACCTTAGCAGGTTCGCTTGCGGCAGTGGTCTTGTTGCCCAGTGTAAAGCTGCGCACTTTGACTTTGAGCGTTTATGGCGTGGCCGGTTGCGTTTTGTTGCTTCTTTTGGTGCGGCCGACCGATGTGAGTGTAATCGCCGCAATGCTGTGCCTTCTTGGGGCTTGTCTTGGTGTTGGGCTGGCGCAAGCAGCGCTAGTGATCTCGAGGATTTATAGTCAGACTTATCGTGCCTCAATGCTGGTTGCGACCGACGGCAGTTTCAGCCTAGCCGGATTCGTGACGGCGTCAGCCACCGTTTTTTTGCTGACGCAAGGTGCGCCCTGGTCGAGTATCTATGGTTTGATCCTTGCGGTGGTGCTGGCAATTTTAGTAGCCGCTGTTTGGTTGGAATTTCCCGAAACCGTTCGAAGTGAAGATTCAGAAGACGCCGGGCTAAGCGTCAGAGCGTGGCCGAGAACCATTTGGTTTTTGGCTGCGGCATTATTCTGTTATACGTTTGGACAAAGTAGTTTTTTAATTTGGTTGCCATCCTTTGCGCAAGCGGAGATGGGGTTGTCTGCAGCAGATAGCGGAAATCTCATTGGGCAGTATTGGCTGGGCATGTTTATCGGTCAAATCCTGACGGTCGTGATTGTTGTGAGATTGGGTGCGGTAAAGATGTCGGTTATCGGCGCTTTAGGGTGTTTTATGGTTGCAGCGCTCTTGTTCACCTATCCTTTGAGTTTTGTCAGTCCCTCGATGCTTGCACTGATTTGGGGGGTCTGTAATTTTGGGCTGCTGAAGTGCTTGATCTCACAAGCAACGCTTGCGTTTAATGAGACCCCAGCTGGGTTGATTCCGAGTCTTTTACTGGCGGCGTCTCTCGGCACGGCTTGCAGCCCGCTTGCGAGTAGCTGGATGGTTGAGGCCCTGGGGGTGGCCGCGGGCATGATGACCGGTTTGGTGAGTTTGGCAGCGGTGCTGCTGATGGTCGTCGCGGCAATCGCCTGGCGGCGGGACATGAATCTAAGTGGAATAAAACAATGAAACCAGTAAACGTTATTTTTGACACAGATCCTGGCATTGATGATGCGATGGCTTTACTGCTGTTACACGCGCTGCCTTCAACCAATGTCCAGGCCATATCAACCGTTTTTGGTAACGCCTCAATCGAAGATTGTACACGCAACGCGTTATATATTTGTGAACGCTTCAGCTTGCCCTACCCCGTCTACAAAGGGGCTGGTGTAACCTTTTCGGGCCTAGCTGAGACAGCGTATCCAGACTTTGTTCATGGTGCAGATGGCTTGGGGGATGTCGGTTTCCCCATGCCAACGCGTCGTGCAGAGCCACAGTCATCGGTGGACTATATGATTGAAACGCTTCGCGCTGCGAGCGAGCCGATCGAGGTGTTGGCCGTTGGCAGGATGACGAACCTTGCTGAAGCGCTAAAGCAAGCGCCGGATATTGCGCCGCTGATTGACAGGATTGTGATGATGGGTGGTGCGGTCGCGGTACCTGGCAACGTGACTGAGTGGGCGGAAGCCAACATTTACGGAGACCCCGAGGCGGCGGCCTATGTATTTGATTCGGGTGTGTCAGTTTTAATGGTAGGGCTGGATGCAACGCTACAGCACCGAATGAAAAAAACGGCATTAACGTCTTTGCGGAACCAGCTGGGGGATGCCGGCGAATTCTTATGGCAAATCAAACAATGTTACTTAAAATTCTACGCGGATAAGGGGATCTTCGACGGTTTTCCAATCCACGACTCAACCGCGGCCTTAGCGCTGGTTCACCCCGAGTGTTTTGAAATACGCCGTGGACGCCTTGTGTGCGAGACACTGGGCGAACAGCGGGGCCGAACGGTCTTGACGGCGTCAGAAGACGGGCCTCACACGGTTGCGATGGCGGCTGATTCGGAGAGGCTGACAGCCCTATTCGAGACGGCCATGCAGACGACATATAGTGCTGGATCGCAATGATTAAATCTAAAGGGTTTGGGTTTAGGGTGCTTTACTAAGTGCGCTGAAAGTACCTACTTGGCTGGTTTAGATCTGCTGTTCTAACGCGTCGGGTCCGAGATTGCCCCGGCGCTTTCAATCGCTCTAGAACAATCGCTTCAAATAAACGTTAATTGACGATCAAAGTAAGGCTCGAAAAAAGGCCTGAGCGTTTAGGGCGGTCAACACGGACGGTTTAGGGTGCGCCTTATCGTGTAGGGCAAGGCTGATGGCTTGTATTGGCGTCTTAAGCTCTTCCTGCCTCGACGCGATTAGTGCTTTCAGCGTACCGATCAATCCGGTTTATATCGCTCAACAAAGCTTGTTTCAATTTCAACCCATAGGTCGCGTCACGGGGTTGTCGCCATAATAGGTTATTTTAAATCTGTAGGCCTATCACGCGCAGCCTTTGCTCAGAGAACGTTTGAGCAAAGGTTGGGCGTGATCAATTGAGAATATGAATAAAGACTGGAGTTTTTCTGAAAAACTTGGCAAACTTCGCGCCCGACCAAAAACCTACCTGTGTTTCAGGGGTAACGGGTCGGGCCTTGGGTCCTCTCTGCGACGGTAAAAGTAGGGTGTCAGGACGCACTGCGGTACAGATAAGGGGTTACGGAGCTGTTGCGAGAAAGACGATCCGTATGTGAATTAAATGTGGAGATATTCTATGAAAATAGATTTTAAATTGATGGACAAGTCCCA
>JABGWC010000128.1 GCA_018645765.1 Gammaproteobacteria bacterium
AATGATGGGTATTGGTGCCGCTTGGCTGGTAATCGCTCCCCTTTGGCTCGCTTGGATTATCTGGCGGAACAACAAGAAGCGCGATGTTATGGCATTTTCAATTGTTATTGGATTAGCACTAACGTTTGGCTTAGGCGGTGGTTTCGGCGGATACCTTGGGAATCAAACCAGCCATTGGGTTGGCGCCGCGGCAACCGATGCAGACGGCTTGTGGCTATTTAACTGGGCAACAAACGGCGGCGATCTACGGGTCGCTCACTTCTTCGGAATGCACGCGATGCAAGTTGTGCCATTATTCGCTTTACTGCTGCCGCAACGGTTAAGAGCACATACTGCTTATGCCCTCGTTATCGGGTTCTCGGCTGCCTATGCCACATTTTCCGTGCATACCTTTGTGCAAGCCATTCAAGGTCAGCCCTTCATCAGCTGAGCGCCAGGCGCGGGCTTTTTGACAACGGACCATAGGTATAAGGCGGCGTCCCACTCACACACCGCGCCAAACATCATTATCAGAAAATCGTGTTTTTCCCCTACGACGTCAGTTAATGATGACCTCATCGTCATCATTATCGTCTGACTCAAGCAACCCGATACCGCCCAAGGGCCGATCTTCAACCAGATGTTTCGGCATCGCTTTGCTGGTTTTGGCGCCTAGACGGCGCATCGCTTCGGCGCGCTTGATCAGATTACCCCGACCACTCGAAAGCTTCTTATGCGCATCATCAAATGCATTCTGCGTTGACGCAAGCCGCGTCCCCACAAGCTCAAGATCGGTGACAAAGCTGACCAGCTTGTCGAACAGCCCGCCGGCCTTGGCGGCAATTTCCTGAGCGTTACTGCTTTGCTGCTCATAGCGCCAAATATTTTGAATGGTTCGAAGCGTTGCCAGCAACGTCGATGGCGTCACAATCACAATGTTACGATCAAACGCATCGCCAAACAGCGCGTCATCCTGTTGCATCGCAACTGAGAAAGCCGCCTCAATGGGAACGAACATCAGCACGAAATCCAGCGATTGAATCCCGGCCAAATTTTGATAATCCTTTTCACCCAACTGCTTCACATGGTTACGCAACGATTGCACGTGGGCCACTAGATGCGCCTGTTGCTCGGCGTCCACTGCCGAACAATACCGCTCGTACGCTGTCAGGGAGACTTTTGAATCAACAATGATATCTTTGGCTTCCGGTAAATGGACAACCACATCGGGTTGATAGCGACGCCCTTCCTCGCTCTTTAACGATAGCTGAACGTCATACTCGCGACCTTTTACAAGCCCAGACTTTTCAAGCACCCGCTCTAAAATAATTTCACCCCAAGTGCCTTGGGTTTTACTTTCGCCTTTGAGGGCATTGGTCAAGTTCACCGCTTCTAAACTGAGACGGGTATTGAGATCCCTTAAATTTTTTAATTCGTTGCGCAACGAAAACCGCTCTTTGCTCTCTTCGCTATAGGCCGTTTCGACCCGGGTTTGAAAATCTTTCAACCGCTCCCCGAGGGGTTTTAACAAATGGGTGAGCTGCTCTTCGCTTTGATGCTTAAAGGTCTGCTGCTTTGACTCGAAAATTTCGCTGGCGAGGGATTTGAATGTTTCGGATAGTTTTTCCTTGGTTTGATCCAGCAAAACCAATTTATCCTGGTGATGCGCGGTTTGTTGGGCCATCGCAGTTGAAACCTGCGCCAACTGCTCACGGAGTTCAATTTTTTCTTGATTAAGTGCCGTGACGGCGAGATCGGCGACCTGGAGCCTCTGGCGTAACTCCGACTCAAGTTCAGCCTTAGCGACTAAACTGGTTTCAAGCTGGGTGATTTCATTTCGCGCCGCCTGGTCGAGCCCCCTGCCGGCCGAGAGGCCTGCCTGAAGATCATTGATCTCGGCCTTGTTCGCCGCTTCACGGGCGTCCCCCCGACGAATCCAGACAATCTGTCCTATAATCAAACAGCCAATCGTTAAACTCAGAATTATTTCGCTTAGTGCCATCTCGACTCCACGGCGGGTCCAAGGCGAACCCCAGGGTAATGCTCAACGCACACAGGTCTTTTACCCTTTTGGCCATCTTCTTTTACTAGACTAAACCAAGCCTCTTTAAACAGCCAGGATCTCAAGGCTCGGCACGAATTACGCTGTTAATGCATCAGCGTAAACATTTTACGTCGATAAGTTGAGGCCATCGGATCGCCTTTTCCAAGTAATTCAAAAACTCGGATCATCGTCTGCCGCGCCTTGTCTTCTGACCAAGACTTATCACGCCGTAACATATCTAAAAGCACCTGCAGCCCCGCTTCAATTTGATCGGCTGCCACCAGCGCACAGGCGAAGTGATACAAATGGGATTGGTCATCAGGATGGGATATCGCCAAAGCTTCGAGTGTTTCTATTGCGCCGAGCTCGCTGACCTGCTGAACAAAATGCAGTCGACTTTTAGCTTTTTCGATACCCTCGGCATCATTTGGTAAACTCGCTAGCAGGGCTTCCGCCTCTTGTATCTGATTCGCTTGAATCATTAAGTCACAAAGTTCTGTCTTCAGCGAGGCATTTAACGGCTCTTGAACCATCATTTCTCGCAGCATCGCCATGGCACTTTCCCGATCACCGACACTCAAATACCCAGCAATTTGCGCTCTGATTTGATCCCCCTCACTCATCGTCAGCTGATCGAACAACGCGCTGAGTGCCGCTTGCGTCTGAGGACCTTCAAGGTTGTCCAACAACTGTCCCCCTTTTACAACCTTCAGGGTTGGCAGGCCTCGAACGCCCAATTGCTGCACCAACTGCTGATTGGCCTGCACGTTCACCCGCGCCCAAGACAATTTACCTTGATAGCTCGGGATTAACGTTCCCAAAAGCTTTGACAGCTCGTCCGATGGTGCTGCGCCTTCGGCATAAAATTCCATAATGACCGGGACTTGTTGCGACTTTTCAACAACATCGGCTTGAAAATTCTGAGCCGTAATTTCGGTTACGAAGTCGCCTGAACTCATCTCATTGGCGGGCATGATATTTTCCTTAAATCGGGGCTAGTGCATCGGGTTACTTTACAGAACAATCAAATGCTGATTCTTTACTGCGAACATCATTGTGCGCGCAGTGTCCCTTTGGGTTTGGCGCGAACGACATTATAAGGCGAGTCGGATTTTGGCGCTAGCAAAGGCAAACCCCGAGGCAGACGCAGACCCTTCTTCTAAGGAACAGGGGACACGGGGCAATCGCCAAGCGGCCAAAATTCATTCATGGTTCTAAAAAAAGGTACTTCAGGGCGCTCCTTTCGAGGCGAGATTGAACATCTGCCAGAATCAGGCTTATCTTCATTGAGCGCCGCCCAAACTTAGCCAATACGATCTTAGTGGGACCCTAAAACTGGGGATCTGATTATCTGCCGAAAACACTTAGGCCGACGAAACCCGATCGGGCTCAAGTGCTAACCCATGAGGTTAAGACCATCTCGCCTGAGTGCAACGGCCAAGATACGACTGGAACTGAGCGGGTTCGTTCGACCCCGATAGAGGATTTTTCGACCTTTGCTAATCAACCAGGTATCTGACGACTTGATATGCTTAATTCTCATAGAGACTTTCCTTTATGGCGTTGTTTGTTATTGCTCAGTTTATTGTTGTTTTTTTAGCGATTCTTTCTGCTCTTTTGATGCTTGCCCTGCTTAGTTTTGCCGGTCTCGGCGAGGACTCACCCGCTTTTGGCCCTTATTAAGGGCCATTCGCGCTTTGTCGCTCTGTTACACCGTCTAATACCTAACTTTTTGCCGCTTTTTCTGAAGTTACCTTGTGAGCCTCTGGCCCTGCCACAATACTTACCAGCAGTCCTAACCAATCACTTTCTAGATGCTTTCTTTACTGGGACAACCATTAAAGCAAATAATACTGGTTAAGTATACAGTATGTATAAAAAAACAGTTATTGGCTCACGGTCAATATAACTCGATAGCGGGACCGCTTAAGGCTGCGGCTTTGAAACCGGCCCTCAAGCCTTCAAATAGCAGCACGAAGGGCCGATGATTAGCTTAATCGGCTTGAATGACTTAGGAGACCCTGGGCCGGGAGCTTCAGGTCTGCAAAAAAACCACCGAAGACCGGACCTGTAATCATAAAAGACCCGCGTCGGGATACCCGGCTGCTCCCGAGTCCGACGTTTTAGGCTGTCTCGAGGATCAGCCGATGAATTTTTGATTGCAGACAGTTCAGCAAGGCAGGGGAATCCACGTCATCAACCAGCCGTTTCCGTGGATCTCTTGCTGCAAGGCATTGCGAAAGGCCCTTCAAAGACTTTGATGAGCACGCCGAATGCCCCCAAGCAGGACAGCCGCTACGACGCTGCGTTCAACAGGCGTTGACGCGCGCCTAAGGGGATAAATCGATCCAACCAAAACCATCCGCTTGCCTTGCCAGGGTCAAGACCCCTTCCCAGTCATACAGCACACGGGTCAGCGCGGATTTCGCCAGCGCTGGCTGATTGTTTTTTTCACTGACATGGGAGATGACAAGATTCTGTAATCGAGGCAGATTCAGCGTCCCAACAAGTTCCGCGGCTTGATCATTGGATAAATGACCAAAATCACCGGCTACTCTACGCTTTAAAGCGGCGGGATAAGGCCCAGACGCCAACATCTCGTTGTCGTAATTACATTCCAACATAAGCAGGTCACAGTCGTGATAGCGGTCTCGAACATGCGCGGAGATGTGCCCCAAATCCGTTAAGACGCCCACCCGACTGCTTTCTTCACTAAAGATAAACTGGCAAGGTTCTCGAGCATCATGAGGCACGACGACAGGCTCAACCTGAATTGAGCCAATGGAAAAAGATTGTTCATATTGAATGGGTTTTAAAACTGAGAGCGGGCCCGTTCGCTTAGCATCATAGGTACTAGGCGTCATATAAGCAGGGATATGAAATTTCCGCGAGAACGGCGCAACCCCATTGATGTGATCCGCATGCTCATGGGTCACTAGCACCGCATCGATATCCATCGGCGTCAAATCGAGCCGAGCTAGACGGCGAATGGTTTCTTTTAAGCCAAACCCAAGATCGAGTAACAACCGACCCTCGCGCCCCTCAATGACCGTACTGTTGCCCTTACTACCGCTACCTAAGGATGCAACCCGCATAGATTAAGTCGAGTACTCTTTGATGACTTTAAGCAAGCGCTCAGCGGCCAAGCCATCCGCAAAGCCTTCGCCTTGATAAACGGTAACCAGCACTTCGCCTTCGACATCCTCCAAGCGGACCTCATAGAGGTCTGTTGCTGCTTGGGCCTGGTCTCCGCCGCTGAATAGCCTTCGGAAAAAGGACGGCTTAGAGAGATGGCTCGGCGTGTAATAAACAAAATACGTCTTCGTGCTGCGATTAATATCATTTACCGGAATATTCGCATTTTCCAAGGCATCGCCAACTGTCGCCCATGCTCGATTGAAATCAAGCTTATAACGAAGCTCGGGCTTAATTCGATCTGGGATTAGGCGCGTCCGACCTTCAGTCAAACCAGATGCCATCATGCTCATGGTGCCCTGACTGATATTTTCACCCAAATAATACGCCATGGCTTTTAAGACTTCGCGCTCCAATGCCAAATCGTCACTGCTACCTTTCCAAACCATATTGTCCAATCGGTAAGGCGCGTCAGCAGGCACTTCGCGCTGCTCGATATACAACTCGGTGCTACCACTTCGAACCCCAGGCTCAAGCCTTAATTTAAACTGATACAGATTAATGTCCCGCGTATTTCGAAAGACGTTGCCTTGCCGAATACTTTCAAAGACCGATTCCGCCTCGCCCTGCCTGGCCGTCAACCATTTGCTCGTTAATATGCCTAGGGCTGGATCAGCAGCCGAGACTTCTAAATTATTGGCCTCCCAAAACTGCACAACTTTCGGCCAAACCACTGACGGGGGAATATCGAGGAACACCCATTGGGCATCATCAAGTTTTTTAATAACGATTTGGTCAACGCCATAACGCGTGCTAAGTGGTTCCGGCCGCCTCAACTCGTAACGTGTGCCAACGAGCCCCCGGGGATCCTGTATTTCTGGAATCGGCATCATTTCCACGAAGACCGGCGTCTCAAGCCCTTCAGGCACCTGCGTCATTTTGGAAGTGCCTGTTTCCAGCCGCCCCACCATCTCTTCGTTGCCAAACCAACCGCAGCTTGTCGTCCCCAAAATTAATGCGCCTAAAAACCAGTTTCTCATGATGGGTTGATCCCTGCTGTCATCATCGCCTGTTTGACCCGCTCGTGATGGTGCTCTTCAAGTGGCGTTAATGGTAGTCGAATCCCCTTTGAAATGCGCCCCATTTCTGCCAGCGCC
Source organism: Gammaproteobacteria bacterium (assembly GCA_018645765.1). Lineage (GTDB taxonomy): Bacteria > Pseudomonadota > Gammaproteobacteria > Pseudomonadales > Azotimanducaceae > UBA9926. Next base: position 6,316 of record JABGWC010000128.1, read on the forward strand.
CACTTCACAGGGATTGGGTTAGACTCGACAAAAAGACTTTGATGCAGCCCCATTAAGGGCTCATTTAAAGCCTCAGCCCGAGCACGATCACCAGCCGTCGCAGCAGCTGCCATGGCTGCCATTTGCGCTGGCACAAGGTTCGCGGTAACACTAATGGTGCCCTGACCACCTTGCAGCATCAATTCACAAGCGGTTTCATCATCACCTGAAAAAATCAGAAGGGCATCACCACATAAAGCGCGAATGGTCGCTGCGCGTTCAACCAACCCCGTCGCCTCTTTAATCCCAACCACCTGCGGAATGTCCGCGAGTCGTTTGACGGTTTCAGGCAATAAGTCACAAGCAGTTCGGCCCGGCACGTTATACAGGATCTGTGGGAGATCGACGGCAGCGGCAATGGCTTTATGATGCAGAAACAACCCCTCTTGGGTGGGCTTATTGTAATAAGGCGTCACCAATAGGCAGGCGTCTGCACCGGAATCTTTTGCAGAAGCCGTAAACTCAATGGCTTCGCGGGTAGAATTAGCCCCGGTTCCGGCGACGACCGGCACGCGCCCATTGGCGGCCGTGACCACCGCGCGAATGATTTCGCAGTGCTCATGAGGGGTAACGGTTGGCGATTCACCCGTGGTACCAACCGGAACAATGGCCTGTGTACCGCTTTGGACATGCCAATTCACCAGGGCTACAAGCCGGTTCCAATCGACAGATTCATCGGATTTCATCGGTGTAACCAGGGCGACAATACTGCCTCGGATCATAAAGCATGATTCCATGAAAAAAAGGGGCTCATAATAGCCATGCTGGTTTGCCGGCACAACTGCTCAGCGGCCAAAACTAAACTTGTCGCCTAGGCCAAGCACTCAAAAGCGCTTTGATCAAAATCGCTAAGGGAATCGCAAAAAACACGCCGGCCAAACCGAACCAAGCCCCAAAAATCAAAACCGCCAAAATAATCGCAAGTGGGTGCAAGTTATTGGCCTCGGAAAACAGGATCGGCACCAAGACCAACCCATCTAAAGCCTGGATGACGAGATAACCCAACATTAAGTAAAAAAAGTCACTCGATAGACCAAATTGCATTAACGCAACAATGGTAACCGGCACGGTCACCGCGGCAATTCCAAGATAGGGGATAATGACGGACACCCCAACCAAAAATCCCAGCAACGCAGCATAGTTAAGGCCGAAAAATGCGAACAATCCGTAGGTCGCCAAGCCCGCAATGATCAGTTCCAGAAACTTCCCTCGAACATAGTTCTCCATTTGTCCGCTCAACTCGCCCCCGATTTGATTCATCAAAGGCCGCTCCTCGGGTAAAAAGCCCAAACAATACGATAGCAGCTGATCTTTATCCTTGAGCAAGAAGAAAACCAAAATCGGCACGAGCAAGGTATAACCCAAGACGGTAATGAGCACGGGCAGTTGGGAGATCGATACTGTTAGCAACCATTGTCCGAGCGCGGTTGCTTCATCGCTTAGCAGATTCACCCAAACGCTGATCTGGCGTTCGGAAATCACCAAGGGGAAATGTGCTTGCAGCGAGACCAGTGTTGCCGACAACCGATCACTGAGTTCTGGCAGGTCACGGTATAGACTTCCAAGCTGACGCCAAAATCGGGGCAGCAGAAATAATAAGAAACCAACAAAGCCCCCAAGAAACAGTAAATACGTGATGGTTACCGAGAATGATCGGGGGACCCGCAAGCGCTGCAACTGATTAATCACCC
>JABGWC010000119.1 GCA_018645765.1 Gammaproteobacteria bacterium
GGATGGGCTCATGCTCACCGCATTGCAAGCGCCAATGAATCAAGACCGGTGCGCGATTGCCCAACTGACGCCGGGTAACGTCGGCGATGGGGGGATCATGACGCTGGGCTCGGCCATTACCTTCGATGGGATGTACCAGATTGCGGACAACTATCCGCCCGGAACAGCATTAGACCCACTGCAACTAGATTAATCAGAACAAGCAATCATACCCCCGCGTCAAAACAGAGACGGGGGTAACGCTTATTCTTTAGGTGCTGAAATATCAAACCGAATGGTTGCGAACGTATTCGGCGCGACAAGCGTGTTCATCACCTCGAATTCAACCCAAAGGTCCTTGGATCCTGCCATGATTTGAAACGTAATATTGGTCGTATCGTTGGGCGCCACCTCAATAACCGGGCCGTGCCGGCGAATACTATAATCGGACAGGTTACGGAGTTGGAAGTTTGCATCTGAGTGATTAACCACAGACACCTGAAGCGTATTGCCTTTCCAAACGGGGTTTGTTGCTTTCAGGCTTGCCTGCAATAAGGCGGTCAGCTCAGGCGGCCGGCCGATCAGTGTATTCTGCCACCACACCACGGTTCGACGAGAAAACAAGGCTTCTTTTGCGGCTTCATTCGATTTTTCAGCCGCAAAGGCCAGTGTGACTGGTCGATGCCCGCCTGTTTCGGGCTGGTAGTCCCAGTCGATCAAATTGTGCACATCGGATGTGCCAATCAGGGTCAGGTTGTGTTTCAGCGCAAGCCTTAAAGCATTTTCGTAAAAGCGGCCACCGTTGGCGATTTCGACACCGTGCAGCCGACCTGCTTCGACTTGTCCTTGGTGAAATGTCCCGAGTGCTGCTTGAGGCGTTGCAAATTTGGGATGATTCCAGAAAGTGAATGCACCCTGACCATTCGCCAGTTCCAGCACATCGGCTGCCGGTTGCGTCGTTGCAAGGTCATAAGCAACGAGGGTTATGTAAGCGGCTTTATTGGCGAAAGGCGCCCAGACTGTGACGCCATCGATCTCAACTTGATGCGCCTCGGAAAATGCGCCCGCTGAGGCGGCTTTTGCGAACGCAATGGCCTGCGCCGCATCGGAAAACTGGTGCGCGGGGAGGTATGTGTCGGCCTCGCGTTGACGCACCAACGCGTTTGCATCTTGTATGAAGATGGCGTTCATGTGCCCCGCCTCATCACTACGAGTGATCTCGATACCGGGAATAATCAAGAGATCTAATTTTTCAGCCGCTAGTGTTGCTACCTCGAATGATCGATTTCGGTCTGGATGCGGAATATCCAAAAGGTGGGGCTGCCACTCAAGGTGCTCTGTGACCGCGATGCCATCCAGACCATCACGCTCGGCTTCAGCAACTCGAATCGTTGGCCATACATGACCGTCCGAAAAAACGGAGTGGGTGTGCAGATCCAAAACCAAGGTCTGATAACCTTCGATGTTCGGGAAGTGAATGTCTCGGTCGCTTTGCGGCACATTCGGAACAACCCCATGACCCCACGCAGAAAAGCCTGCGAGGCAAAGAAGGCTGGTAAGGGATAATTGGCGAATTCGTTTCTGCAGATGATTCATAAAACATCCTTAACCGATCGGTTTTGCTTTTCAATCTCTTTTTCAGACTGTTTTTCTAGGCGGTATCAGGTCATCTCCAGCGTCGCATGGATCAACTCATTACCGCGAGCGTTGTACTTGCTATGGTCCCATCAATCCAAAAAAACGATCGCAGCGCGGCGAGCCAAAAACGGTCTCCCGAAACGCGGTTGGGAAATTTGGCCGCGCCATAAGATCGCCTCCAAGGATGCCTTCACGCAATCCGTCAGCCCACTAATCGGCCTTGCGAGTGCCTTCAAAGGTTGCCTGACCAAACGCGCCTAATTTAGCCGTGCCTGAAATGCTATCGCCTGATATCACGGCTTGGCACTCGATGGTCATCGGCATTGGTTGTGTCATCGCAATGTTAAACGTCAAAGTATCGCCTGCTACTGTGCCGTCGCTAAAGGCCTGTTCACCCTGAGGGCCTGCCATTGAGCCGGACAGCACGCCATTGTCGTCTGTGAGGGACAAGGTCGCATCTTGCGCACCCATCGGGGATTTCAGGGTAACCGCCCATTGACCGGTTGCTGACATAGTGATCTCCTGTTCGTTGTCTTGTTTGCTGAGCATACCTGAGGTAATCGGAGGCCAACACCCTTCATGGGCCAAGAAAAGCTCAATGCCGCAGATGCCGCTGCCATCATGAACTCAGCGTAGATTCTGTGGCGGATGGTAGCATTTGGAACCGCAAAGCGGGCTCAGCGGGTGATACGCTGAGTCCTTTCGTTGATCGGATGCAGTCCAACCCGGGGACGCCGCCTTCATGCTGCAGGCCAGCTGCCGTCAGTGGGCCAAGAACCAGATCGAAACCGGATTGTCTGCCAGCTTACTTCGTATCGTAAGGGTCACGTTGTGTCAGGTACCACACTCAACCCGTTGAGGCGCAGCCGGTGTGGGTAATGGGCTACGCTTTTTCTGATGCCTTGTGCCAAATGCTTTTGAAGTCTTCTGTTGAGTTGACGCGAGGATAGGGTTCGGCGGGAAGATCTTTGCCTAAAAATTCACAGAGTGCGGGCCAACCATCGACGGCCTCAAAAACCAACAACTTGGCAGGCTCGACGGTCTTGATCACGGATTCATTATGGCGGTTAAAGACCTCTATGACGTGTTGGCGATCTTCCATGCGGCCGTCAAAAACCCGGTTCCAAATAATCTCCATAGCCCATTGGCCGGCGGCATGATTCGCTGGGTCATCGCTTTCGAAGCGGGCCTTGGAGGAGGCGTAAATGGTGTTCATCACACTGTCGTACCATTTCTCAGGATCCCGCAAGGACAGGATGATTTTGGCATCCGGATAGGCCGCGCTCAGTTCCTGCCAGAGATTGCAACTCGGCCAGTCGACCGTTGCCGTATAGCCGGAAAAAAGCGCTGGCCAGTCGATGGCCTCACCAAAGTGAGCGGCCTTCCAGACCGCCTGATGATCCGGATGATTTCGTAATTCCATCATGTGATAGCACTGTTGATAGCCGAGCATCTCAAGTGCGTATTTGAGCGAGAGGGTGCCCGTTCGGCCGAAGCCGGCGCCGATGACTTCAAGTGTCATGTGGTTTCCTTGCGTTAGATTGGGAGCAACAGATTCGTTGGACGTCACTACATCACAAAAAACACGATCGCTCAATCAACCGAGCCGGCGATGATTACGTCTACCCCGTGACCGGAGAGGGCCCCTAGGGCGATTGTGAAGGGGTCGGTCCTATCAGCGCTGCGCTGAATTGTGCTCAGTTATCCTAGGCGTTTTAGATGATCGCTTTTCTGCCCATGTCTTATCAATCTAAATCGTTCCTACCTAAGGTGTGCCCCATCAGATGATCCTAATCGGGCAGGCCGACTCAATCGAGCCGACGCCGCGTATCCGATTGCATCTTAAACACAGTAGGCTGAGCATGATAAGGGTTGGGTGCGCGGCCCTTTACAGGCCCGCTCAGTCTTCCCAAGGCTGATAATAATTTGCCGGGCCTTCCGCACGAATATCGGTTAACCAGTCGCCTTCATAAGGCCACTGCTCTGGGTGGTCTGGATGAGGGCCCTGCCAAAATCGCTCAAAGGGCCCTGCAGCCGCGACCGTCTCCAAAGACCAGGCTTGACGACGGTAGGTCCAACTGTCGGGTACGAGCCGATGCGCCGCCTGAAAGTGTTCGACCGCAATGGTCTTCTGACCTCGCAAAACGGCCTCACAAGCCAGCTCAAAATGCGCATGCCCCAACGCGCGCTCGCTCGATTGTGGCCCGGATCGCGCGACCACCTCATCCGGTGACAAGGCATAGGGGCTGTCAGCGCCGCGGGTTATCCAATCCTTCAAGGCTGCGTGGTAGCGTGCGGGGTCACTTTCAATGTGGGCGGCTTCGCCCATGATGTCCATCATGCGGGCGGGTAAATCCGGTGGCGGTCCAGCGGGTGCACCCGCATCCGCAACAGGTGGCGGTGGCGCTGAGGTCACACCTCGGATGATCATCCCTTGTTCGTCAATCCAAATAGATTGTGGGATATTGACGACGCCAAACAACCGTGCCACATCATGGTGGGTGTCAATCAGGGCTGGATGGGTTGGTGCTGCGGCTTCGATGGCCGCTCGACAGCCGCTGGACCCAAGGCTATCAAGGCCAACTGTGATCAGTTCAACCCCTAGGTGATGAACTTCGTCTCGTAATGCTCGCCACACGGACAAGTGATTTGCGCAACCTCAGTAGGGCGCCCAGGCATAAACAATAATTTTTTGCCCCAGAAAGTCTGATAGTCGGTGCAGTGTGCCATCCAGGTCTGGCAGGCATAGATCGGGCGCTTTGGCGCTGGATGCCGCGCGACCGCCCAGGCTGTCTGGTCCGATCGCAAGCGCATCCATTCTGGGTTCTTCGACGAGCGGCAGGTTCATTGCCTTGGCTAGCGCGATGGCGGGGAGGTCTTCTGTGTCGGTTGCGAAGGGTAAGGGAATGCAAGTTTCTGCCTTGCAGGCGCCCTCTGGCTTGATGGCCCATCCTGTCGCCGCCTCAAAAGCGTGTTTCTCAATCGTTTGGCCGTGGACAATCATTGGCGTTTTCTCTTATTAACCGGTTGAACGCATCAAAGCAGAAATTGCGAACAAAAGAAATGCTGTCGTAGGCCCCCGTGACCAAATCTGAACCCTTGCTGATCAGGCGCGCTGCGCGCTGGGTCAGGTCAAAATATCGCTGAGTCCGGCGGTCGAGTGTGATAC